>CAYQMB010000110.1:0-9642 GCA_964418565.1 uncultured Bacteroidales bacterium
AGTTCCTTTTGTATGCGGCTGGTTTCCGGCTGACCTTCCACCTGTCTGATGTTACGTACATGATTGATAAAACCGGGCATCCCGGTGTTTTCAGACCAGGTTTGGCCGGCGTAAGACAATTCCAGGTGCGTATGTGCATTGATAAAGCCGGGAGCAAGTATGCCATTGTAAAACTCTGTACGGGCAGGCTCTCCCTTTTCAGGCCGGAATTCAGCAACATCCCGGATAAAACCATCCTCATCAATCAGAATGAGAGGCTTTTTTATCCAACGGTTTCCGTCAAAAGCAAAATTTGCTGCTATCCTCCTCATTCCTTTTTGTCTGATTTGTATGAATAATTGACATTCAGTCCTGATGCTGATGCATTTGCACTATCACTTTTTTGCTCGGGATACCCGCATTTGGGACATGTTTTATCACCGGGAGATATTTCTGCACCACAATTAATGCATACCGGATGCTGAGATTTCTTTTCAAGCTGTTCAACCGTTTTGGAGACATAGCTTTCAATAAACCGTCTTACCATACCATTGACAACCAACAAACTCAATGTATAAATCAACACCAATGCAACAGCACCGATTATCAGACTTGTAATAATGGTGCTGTTGGTAATAAACATGGAAACAAATACAATTCCCAGCACAAGGATAATTGCGGGAATCATATCGATTCGGTACCACAGCGATTTTTCACGATACATCAGGGTAATGGAAAAACTCAAAAAGCCGAACACCCGGTTGAATGCAAACCCGAACTCATTTCGTTCATCATGATTCAGTTCATATTTATTATCTGCAAGGCGCTTTAATCGCTGAAAATCTGACTGTGATATCTGATAATCAGGAAATTCATACGCATTAAACTTGTGTTTATAATCAAAAGGAAATGCCACTTATTCTTTTAGTTTTTGCGTTAGTGTTGCTTTTTCTTCACTGAGCCGGGCCAAAACATCATCGTAAAGATCGTGCAGCTCTTCGACATCATTCACTGTATAATACCGTATTGTACGGTTAAACCGATCTTCATCCATATTGTATTTTTTGAAGAGGGAATTGTACAGTTCAAGTTTGTTGTATTTCTGCATATCGACAGCGTTACTAATGATTGCACCATCAATTTTGTGAATCCCGACAAGGACACTCACCAGGGTATCCTGAGGAATAAGGTCATCCGGTTTTTCAATTTTTTCACGTTTGGCTCCACAACCCGAGGCTATAACAGCCAGAACAAATATTATAAGGCTTATGCTAATTCCGTATTTCATGATTTCACAAGTTTTTTTGTCATTTCAGAGGCAAAAACGAAATCGTTGAATTGCTTATTGCCGGTATCAAAAATTTCGGATTTTTCGCCTTCCCACCATTTCTTTCCTTCGTGGAGATAAATAATATGATCTCCGATTTGCATCACGGAATTCATGTCGTGAGTATTGATGATGGTGGTCATATTGTATTCAAGCGTAATTTCATGAATCAGCTCATCAATACGGATCGCCGTACGCGGATCAAGCCCTGAATTAGGTTCATCGCAAAACAGATATCTGGGATTCAGAACAATGGCTCTGGCAATTGCAACACGTTTTTGCATACCACCACTGATTTCAGAAGGGAAGGCATCATTCACATCCTCTACTCCCACCCTTTCCAGGCATTCATTTACCCGCTTCTGTTTGTCCTGCTTGCTTAAATCTGAAAACATCTCCAGAGGAAACCTCACATTGTTTTCAACGCTTTCAGAGGTAAACAAAGCACCGCCCTGAAACACCATTCCAACCTGTCGCCTGATCTGACGTCGTTTTTTAGCTCCTGCATTAACAAATTCTTCTCCATCATAAGAGATACTGCCCCGATCCACCTCATGTAAGCCAACAACAGATTTCAACAAAACTGTTTTACCGGAGCCGCTTCTGCCAATAATCAGGTTTGTTTGTCCCGGGGCAAACTCACATGATATACCGTTTAAGACAGGCTTGTCAGCAAATTTTTTATGTATGTTTTCGATCCGGATCATGTCAGCATCAGTTGAGTGATAATAAGGTTCAGAATCAGGATTAATATTATGCTGGAAACCACCGCTCTTGTACTGCTTTTGCCCACTTCCAGCGCTCCGCCGAAGGTAAAATAACCATGATAAGCGGATACCGTGGTAATAACCAGAGCAAAAAACACCATTTTTACGAGCGAATACGAAATATAGAAGGGGTTAAAAAACAAATGCAAACCATCAATGTAATCATGAATGGTTACCACGCCGGTAGCAATGGAAACCGCAAGTCCCCCAAGTACTCCAAGTATAGTGGATACGAGGGTTAGCAGGGGGAAAAACAACAGTGAAGCAATTAACTTTGGCATGATCAGATAGGAAGCAGAATTCACACCCATAATTTCGAGGGCATCAATCTGTTCAGTTATGCGCATGGTTCCGATTTCAGATGCAATATTGGATCCTACTTTACCGGCAAGAATCAGGCAAATGATGGTGGATGAAAACTCAAGAATCATTGTATCCCTGACAGTAAGCCCCACCAAGTAATTCGGGATAAGGGGATGAACGAAGTTAATTCCTACCTGCAATGTGAGAACCGCGCCCATAAAGACAGAAACCACAGCAACAATTCCAAGTGAATCCAGCCCAATGAACAACAATTCACGGAAGGTTTGCCGAATGTACATAGCTCCCTTTTCCGGACGGGTAAAGACTTTGCCCATCAGGTATAAATACCGTCCGAAATGGAAAAACAACTTCATATGCACAAAGTTAACAAAAGCTTTACACAATTTACGATAAAAAGCTACCGGCAGTTATGTTTGTTTTGCAAAAATCACCATGCAGTCTGGTAAGCCAGAAACAGAATATGTCACAAATCATAAGCCGGAATTTCTTAGGCTGAGATATTTTTTATTAATTTATACTGTAAATATATGCATACATTATGAAAAACAACAATTATTGCGTTATAATGGCTGGTGGCATTGGAAGCCGGTTCTGGCCAGTGAGTACCAGCAGAGTTCCCAAACAGTTTATTGACATCCTGGGGGTTGGTAAAAGCCTTCTTCAGTTAACATTCGAACGTTTTACCGATGTCATACCGAGTGAAAATATTTTAATTGTGACTAGTGAGCAATATCGCGATCTCGTTAGCGAACAATTGCCATCACTGGATCAGCAAAACATTTTAACCGAGCCCATGCGCAGAAACACTGCACCCTGCATCAGTTACGCTAACTTTGTCATACAGACACGCAGCAACAATGCGAATGTAGTTGTGACTCCGGCAGATCACCTCATCATAGACGAGAAAGCATTTCTCAACAATATCAAGGAGGGGCTTAACTTTGTAAACAACAGAAATGTTTTACTCACCATTGGCATTAAACCAAATCGACCCGACACCGGTTATGGTTATATTCAGCTCAGCCATAAATCAGATATTGATGAACGCTTTAACATCGTTAAGACGTTTACTGAAAAACCAAATCGTGAGATGGCTGAGTTTTTCGTGGAAAGTGGTGAATTTTTATGGAATGCAGGGATATTTATCTGGTCTTCGGGCAGTATTGAAAAAGCCATGAATGAGCACCTACCTGAAATACATAACCTTTTTGCCGAGGGCCGGGATGTATTCGGCACAAACAAAGAAAATGATTTCATCAATAAGGTGTACTCCGAGTGCAAGAATATCTCCATAGATTATGGTGTGATGGAGAAAGCCAAAAATGTCTATACACTGGTTGCTGATTTTGGATGGTCAGACCTTGGCACATGGAAAAGCCTCTACGAGAATTCAACAAAAGATGATACAGAAAATGTCAAAACCGGCAGTGAAAAAATCATTACTGACAATACACACGGCTGCCTTATTCATGTTCCAAAAGACAAGATTGCGGTGGTGAACGATATGGAAAATTACATCGTTGTAGATTCAGGTAATGCCTTACTGATACATCGATTTGAAAATGAGCAGGAGATAAAGGAAATCGTCAATGACATTAAGCGTCATTTTGGTGAAGATAAGGTATAACACGATTAATCAAATAATAACCAAAACGAAAAACCACATCCCGGCTGAGATGTGGTTTTTATATTTTTACGACTAACATTATTAATATTCCCAGAGGTCGTGTTCATACCGGAACAACTCTTCCTCAATACGTTTACCTTCAATCATTGCATCAAGACCGAGGAGGTAATCCCGGATAAAACGGTTATCGTACACATTGCTCTCAAGGAGCACATACGATTCAAACCGCCGCTTGAAGAAAATATCATCAAAGGTTTTACGTTCAGCATCATTGAAGGTATTAAACACCTCATATTGGGCAAACAAATCACGGTATTGCGGGAAAGCAACCCAGAACAAACGCTTGATGAAGGTTTCACCACGAATGTTTTGGTAAGTTGCAACGGGTGCCATAGCGATTATTCTGACATCCATAACAGAGCGTTGCTTATCAAACACCCATTCTTCCCAGAGGATAACGGATTTCACATCGCGTTTATTAATTGTCCGCTGTTTGGTCACGTTGATAAGTTCACCGGTAATGGTATCCCTTTGCTGAGCTTCTTCCGAATAGGTAAGAATCTCTTTCCGCTTAACGGTATCATCCACTGGAATAGGCTTCTTGTACCAGTTGGTAAAATCATTCGGATCGAATTCAAAGATCATGTGCCTGTTAGTTTCTTCGGGGCTCATGGCACCGACATCATACAGCAGGTAGGTAAGGTTCACCCGTTGTCTGTCAGGTTGCATACCAGCAGGATAGTCCACAGGTTGCAGCGGGAAATACAATGGGTGATTGATCTTTTCATCCAAATCAATTTTCCGCAGGATTTTTTTTGAATACATCGCATCTGCTTCCCTGATACTCTGATAAGGCACAGGCTTACGCTTTGGGACATGTTCCCGCGCATAAGCTCCGTCCAGGATATCGGTTTCCTGGGCCTTAACATTCAGGCTAAAGCCGGATGCTAAAAAAGCTGCGAGTAGGATAATAATGTTCAGTCGTTTCATATTATTTGAGTTCTAATGTTATCGGTGCTGTTTGACGTACACCAGAAGGCCCTTTAACTTTAATGGACTCAAAGTTGATCTGTGTGCCACGCCCAAGTGCCTGCAGTGCCTGACGCGCCTCGGCATTCAGTCTGTTTCCGCTAACCTGGATTCTGGCTTTCTGTCCACGTACTTTATATGCAAAACTAAAGCTTACAACATCAAAACGAACTTTAAAGGGGAAAAATTGTGATCCCAGGTCTGCCATAAGAATACCTGTCATCAGGTCGTCTTTATAAACAGGACCTTCGCTTTGCGTACCGTTGAGTTTTGCAAGCGGTGTAGGTACGTTAAGAACTCTGAATTCTTTTGTACCCAGTGTTTTCTTACCATCTTCAGTTTCAACAGAGACAGAAACACGTACTTTCCTGGTTGTATTGCTTGTAATTCTTGCAACATAACCATTACCCTTTGGAACAAGCCTTCCGCCACCAGACATATACGCAGTAACTTTCTCCTGCGGGTATCCTGCTACGGATACTTCTACCGGGTTATCAATACCACGGTAAAAGACATTAAGGCCTGAAGGAGAAACGGCAAATCCGGTTTCACCAACCATATACTGTGACTCATAGGGCATCCATATATCACCGGTTTTGGACTTCCATTTAATCAGTCCACCGTATTCTTTGGTTCCAAGATTTGTAGCATTTTCAACCGTATATTTTCCTTTACCATCCACAATGGGCAGGGTATCATAATTCACATTGTCAAGCATTCTGTAACCTTCAGAAGTGCTGTCGTAATACGGTGCCTGAGTAGTAAAATACACAGTCGGCTTCATAGAGGTATCTCGTGCAGCGATAAACACATCTGCTTCGTAATCACCACCTTTGACAACATACGATGCTTTGGCATTCACCACCGCTTCAATATCTGTAATGGTAATATCCAGCTCATCCACACCAATAATCATACGTTCAACCACATCAGCTTCACTGTTACGAATATCCGTTTGCAGTTTGGTCATCATAGCGATTGATCCAACAAGCGGCATACCCTGAAACAATTTTTCCTGCCATGTTTTGGGTTCTTCCGGATTTTCCAGATCATCTTCAGTGGATAATGCAGAACTAATGTTGTGATACAAGGCAGAAGAGGTATCCGAAGCCACTTCGTGCTCCAGCAGGAAAGTTCTGTAATTTTCCACCCAGGTCCGAAGGCTATCTCCTTTTTTCGGGCCGCCTTCTCCTAACATTAGTTCCGGACCGGCATCCAGGTTATCTTTTTTCTTGATTTCATCAAGGCTGCCTTCCGGGCCGTCAGCTTTCTTTACAATCTCGATCTTCAGTCGCTGAATATCCTGGACAAGTCGGTTTGAGCGCTCTTTTACTTCCATGGCCTCATTATAGACTTCCTGATATTTTTCAGGTTGCACGTCTTTCAGGCCTTTTACTTTAGCATACAGGCTTGTCGTTTTTTCATGAAAGTTTTGTTCAGTCTCGACAAGGCTATCATTAACGAGCACAAAAGCGTTGATGATCTCTCCTGACACATTGAGCGCAAGCAATGCTGTATAGAAGAGGTACATCATACCTATCATCTTTTGTCTCGGGGTTTCTGGACAATTTGAGGTTCCCATAATTTACTTTTTTCAAATTTACAACTCTAAAAATTAGTCTTTTTTCACTGTCATAGCTGATAGCATATTACCATAAACGGTATTCAGCGCAGACAGATTTGAACCAAGACGTGAAACTTCATCACGGAAGCGTTTAGTGTCTTCCACAGTGTCTTCGAGATTATCCATAACCTCATTAAGTCCACCGTAAAGCTCTTTGGATTTTTCGAGTTGCTCATTTGTACCCTTCAATTGCAGTTCATAAGCTGCATTGAGAGCTGTAAGGTTTTTAGTCATATTTTCAAGCTGCTCACCATATGAATTCGTAGAACCAGTGGTTTTTTCAAACTCTTCGTTCATTGATTTGGTGAGTTTCTGATAAGAATCGGCAAGTTCCTGTCCACTTTTTCCGACAATGTCTGCGGACTCGGTATATGTGGAGGAAAGCTTTTCTGCGGAATGATTCAGTTTTTGTGCAGATTCACCGTAATTATCAGCAAATTCGTTCACTTTTTCAGAAGCTTTTTCAAAGTTGGCCACGTAGTTATTGGTAGCAACAGAAGCGTCTGATACATCCTGCAATTTTTCAGCAGTATTGCTCATATTGCGCAGACCATCACCCAATTTTTCAAACAGATCGGGTGTGATTTCAGCGTTTTCAATCATAGCGTCAAAGCGCTCGAGCGCTGTTTTCTTAGACTGCACGTTAGATTTTTTGTCATCGGCATCAATGTTTTCATCAATACCGGCGAGCTCTGGATAAACAAGGCTCCAGTCAACTTCTTCGTGTGGGGGCTCAAATGCAGATACAAAAAAGATAAAAGCCTCGGTAAGCAAACCAACCATAAGCATAACACTGGCTCCCGGAAGGTGTTCAATTTTAAACAAGGCTCCAATAAGCACAATAGATGCACCCCATCCATAAACAAAGCCCATTACCTTTTGGTACTTCCTACTTTTTACTAATTCTGAAAAATTCATAGTTGCGATGTTTTTTGTTAATCCTCTAAATTATTAATAAACCTGTGAATAAGATCCTCCGTCATTGCGATGGCGTCCAAGGTAGGTACGCACATTTCTAAATCCGATATAAGACTTTGCTGAATCCTGATACTCATACGTTCTGGTACCATTCTGCATGTAATATGCAACATCTTTCCAGCTACCACCTCTGATAACTTTACGTTTCAGTGCCGGCGGATCATCGGGATGAGCATAATACTGATAATCAGGATTCAAGTCATGTGTAAACCGGTATGCTGATTCATCGAAAGCATTGCGTGTCCACTCGGCAACATTACCAGCCATATCGTACAAGCCGTACTCATTGGGATCATACGTTGCTACCATAAGCGTCTGAACACCTCCGTCATCATAATAATTACCACGCATGGGTTTAAAGTTGGCAATGAAACAGCCGCTGTAATTTCGTGTATACAATCCGCCCCACGGGTACATTGAAAGGTCAAGCCCCCCCCTGGAAGCATATTCCCACTCAGATTCTGTGGGCAAACGGTACTGATTCACGTAATAATCTCTTGTATCACGCTGATAACCGTTTTTCAGCATTGACCGCCATTTGGAAAAGGCTACAGCCTGTTTCCAGCTTACACCTACCACGGGATAATAATCATAGGCGGGATGCCAGAAATACATTTGCGTCATTGGTTCATTGTATGAATACGTATAATCGCTCATCCAGCAAAGAGTATCGGGATAAACGGGTGTACGTTCGTGCATGACGAAATCAAACTGACTGGTAACATCACGATCTTCAAAATCCTCCCACTCGCGACGGTTTTTAAGTTCTTCCCTGTCTTTAATGGTACCTTCATACTCTTCATCTTCGGGATCCCAGTGTCTGCCAATGCGTAATCCGGCATCCTGTTCACGATCGTTAGTACGTCTTACATCCTGTTCAACCTGTCGTCCATCCGCCCGAAAGTTGTGTTTTTTGGCGGCTTGTTTGAGGTCTACCCAAAAATATTCATAATAGAGATTATTGGTATTGATATCAATACGCCTCATAAAGTGATACAACTCCGGAGGTGGCTTCAGATACAGATCACTGTTTTCCAGCAATGAAGCCTTAATGTACGGATCGCTGTAATCCACTCTGGATTGCCAGTCGAGCAAGCGATACCCGTCAAAGTTGTATGAATCATAACCAATGGCTTCCAATACCAGGGCATTGGGTTCGTTTTCATCAACGGCACGGAAAAAGTCCCGTCCTTCACTGTCGTAGTTTTCCGGTGGATTTTCAGCCAGAACAGTCATAGCCATGGAGTCTCTGACCCAATAAACGAACTGCCGGTACTCACTGTTTGTGATTTCGGTTTCGTCCATCCAGAACCCCTGTACCGTTACGGTTTTGGAGGTTGCGGTCATTGAATTCGGTACATCCTGATCACTGGGGCCCATGTTGTATGATCCCGGAGGAACGAACAACATACCGTAAGGATCAGGGGTATACCATGGTTTACGGTCTATGCCTACAAGGTCGCCGCTACCATAATATCCACAACTGGACAAGACAACGGCTAAAATCAGGCTTATGAACAACAATTTCTTCATAATATATGGTATTAGTAAGCTTCAACAATTAACTACGATTATAATCTTCTTACACTGCGGTAACGCCCGGGTGTGCTGCTGAAATCTGCATTAAAGCAGTAACGAAGTACTAGCTCGTGCGAACCTCCTGTAAAAGATGCTATATCACTCAACACTACATCATAACTGTAACCAACACTAATTCCGTTCATCAGGTGAATACCTACCATAGGTACTATAGCGTCACTGTAACGATAGGTCACTCCTCCCCAGAACTTTTTGTTATAAATAAACTGAGCATTTAAACTAAACTGCACAGCTGACATATCAGATTGTACGAGAACGGAAGGTTTAAGTTCGAAACTCGGGTCGGGTAATTGATAAATATACCCACTGACCAAGTACAAATGCCTGCTCAGCGTGGGTTGAAATTCATCATTTGCATTAAATTTAAACTTTGGCTCAAGCAGGTGCA
>CAYQMB010000111.1:0-9336 GCA_964418565.1 uncultured Bacteroidales bacterium
GTGCAACACCATAGCGCATGTAATTCAGGCTGTCTTTTGAGTGAGCATCGGTTGAAATGGCCAGCTTTACCCCTTTTTCTTTAGCCAGCCGGGCATTTTCATCATTCAGATCAAGGCGTTGGGGATTTGCATTTATTTCCAGAAAGCATCCGTTGTTTTTTGCTTCTTCAAGCACCGCTTTTATGTCAATATCGTAAGGGCTGCGCTCACCCAGCATCCTGCCGGTAGGATGAGCAAAAATATTGAAGTATGGATTTTCCATGGCTTTCATGACACGGTTGGTCTGCTCTTTACGCGAGAGTTTCATTTTGTAATGAACGGAAGCAATCACCAGGTCCAGTTCTTTCAGAATATCATCAGGTAAATCCAGCGAGCCGTCTTTCAAAATATCCACTTCAATGGATTTGAGGATTCTGAAATCAGACATGGATTTATTCAGATCATCGATTTGCTCAATCTGTTCAGCCAGACGCTTTTCATCAAGGCCATTCGCCATGCTTACCTTTTGGGAATGATCGCTGACTGCGTAATAATCATAACCCATCTCTTTTGCTGCCTGAGCCATGTCTTTTAAGCTGTACAAACCATCGGTGCGGTTGGTATGGGTATGCAGATCACCTTTCATGTCATCAACTTCAACCAAATCCGGTAGCTCATCATCCCTGGCAGCCTCAATTTCACCTTTGTTTTCACGTAACTCGGGTTCTATAAATTTAAGGCCCAGCACTTTGTACATGGTTTTTTCTGTTTTGGATGCCAGTTTATTATCATCCTTAAAAACGCCGTATTCATTGAGGGTATAGTCTTTTTTCTGAGCAATCTTTCTCAGGGCAATGCTGTGCTCTTTTGAGCCTGTAAAATACAGAAGTGCAGCACCAAATGAAGATTTATCGACCATACGAAGATCAACCTGCACACCATTCCGGAGCTTAACGGATGATTTGGTATCCCCCCGGGAAAGCACTTTATCCACATCTTCAAAGGTGGTAAAAGTACGCATGCATTTCTCGCGGTCTTTGCTGGTTACCAGGATATCAATATCGCCAAGCGTAGCCTTTTTCCTGCGGTAGGATCCGGCTACCTGCAGATCGGCCACATTCTTTTTCAGGTAATCGCTCAGCGATGCGGCAATTTTATCGCCCTCACTCCATTTGATGCGTTCAGAGCCTCCTTTATCAGCATAGGCTTCAATTTCATCCAGAATATTCTCAACGGTCTTTTTCCCAAAGCCTTCAAGTGATTCTATATCGCCGTTTTTGGCAGCCTTTTTCAGACCGCTAAGAGAATCAATTGCCAGCTCTTTATGAAGCGTTTTGGTTCGCTGAGGCCCCATCTGCTCCAGCTTCATAATCTCCAGCAGAGATTCCGGAATTTCTTTTTTCAGTTTTTCAAGCTGCTTAAGCTTTCCGGTTTCCACAATTTCCTCAACTTTTTCCTGTATGCTATCACCGATACCGGAAATTTCGGATAAATCTTTTCCGTCTTTGATATCTTTTTGCAGCCTTCCGGAATAGCCGGACAGAATACGCACAGCATTCCTGTATGCCCTTACTCTGAATTCATTTTCTCCTTTGATTTCGAGCAAATCGGCAAGTTCATTTAACTGATCAACAATCTCTTTATTATAAACAGGCATATTCTTCTTTTTTAATATCTGAAATCTTACAACAGGCTCATTTTCAAAGTCTGTTACACCTCTGTTTTATTTACATTTAAAAGTGTGATAATGTTTTCAGAGATTTCCAGAAGCGGGAGATCAGCCCTTCCCAAACGGGATCAAAAAAAAACTGCCTGTACCGGGGGCACAGACAGTTTCTTTCATGTTAAAATAAGTTTTTACATCATTCCGGGCATGCCTCCGCCCATTCCGCCCATACCTCCGGCGGCACCGGCAGCGGCTCCTGCGGCATCGTTTTCATCTTTGATATCAGCAACAACGCATTCGGTTGTCAGCAGCATACCGGCGATGGATGCAGCATTTTCAAGAGCGATACGAGCAACTTTTGTGGGATCAATGACACCTGTTTCGTACAGGTTTTCGTAAGTATCCTGACGGGCATTGTAGCCAAAGTCGCCTTTGCCTTCTTTAACACGCTGTACAACGACAGAACCATCAACACCGGCGTTTTGTGAAATCTGACGGAGTGGTTCTTCCAGTGCACGGCGGATAATGGATGCTCCGGTTGTCTGATCAGCATTTTCAGTTTCGAGTTTATCCAGAGCTTCGATGGCGCGGATGTATGCAACGCCACCACCCGGTATAATGCCTTCTTCAACAGCAGCGCGTGTAGCACTGAGGGCATCTTCCATGCGATCTTTTTTCTCTTTCATTTCAACTTCTGAAGCTGCACCTACGTACAGTACGGCAACACCGCCGGCAAGTTTAGCCAGACGTTCCTGAAGTTTTTCCTTATCATAATCTGAGGTGGATGCGTCAATCTGTTTTTTGATCTGAGCAACGCGTGCTTCAATAACATCTTTTTTACCTTCACCGTTTACAACAGTGGTATTTTCTTTATCCATGCTCACCTTTTCAGCATGACCAAGCATATCAATGGTTGCACTTTCCAGCTTCATACCTTTATCTTCAGAAATCACGGTACCACCTGTCAGTACAGCAATATCTTCAAGCATTTCCTTGCGACGGTCGCCAAAGCCTGGTGCTTTTACCGCTGCCACTTTTACAGTACCACGCAAGCGGTTTACAACAAGGGTAGCCAGCGCTTCACCTTCAACATCCTCAGCAATGATCATCAGCGGCTTGCCATCCTGTGCAGTAGGCTCAAGCACAGGCATGAGATCCTTCATAGAAGAGATTTTTTTATCCGTCAAAAGAATGTAGGGATTCTCAAGCACCGCTTCCATTTTTTCACTGTCGGTAACAAAATAAGGGGAAATGTATCCGCGGTCAAACTGCATTCCTTCTACCACGTCAACATGGGTGTCGGTACCTTTAGCCTCTTCAACAGTAATTACACCTTCTTTTGTTACTTTATCCATGGCCTCAGCAATGAGTTTACCAATGGTTTTGTCGTTATTGGCAGAAATGGTAGCTACCTGTTTGATTTTTTCGTTGTTGTCACCAACTTCCTGCGACTGAGTTTTAATGTGTTTCACTATGGCTTCAACCGCTGCATCAATGCCACGTTTGAGATCCATCGGATTGGCTCCGGCTGTAACGTTTTTCAACCCTACCTGTACAATTGACTGAGCCAGTACTGTGGCTGTAGTGGTACCGTCACCGGCATCATCGTTGGTTTTTGACGCCACCTCTTTCACCATCTGGGCTCCCATATTCTGGAAATTATCTTCCAGCTCTATTTCACGAGCCACGGTAACACCGTCTTTGGTTACCTGCGGAGCACCAAACTGTTTATCAAGCACCACATTCCGGCCTTTCGGACCGAGGGTTACTTTCACTGCATCAGCAAGCGCATCTACACCCTTTTTGAGCTGATCTCTTGCTTCCAGGTCAAATTTAATTTCTTTTGCCATAACGTATTTTGTTTATTAATTTTTGAATTGTTTCAATTTTTCTTCCTTGCACTTACGAATTTTGTGCCATCCCTTCATTTCAGCCAAAATAACATAATCATACGGATTTGGTTCATGTCAGACTGTCATTTTGACAATGTCACCAAATCAATGTCAGCGCCTTTGTCAATTGGTCATATTTTTTATCGCATTTACCCAATTAGAATAGCAATTAACGGCTTTCGTTTTGATAGATGAAGGTGGCTGATTTTTTGGACGCCTTTTACCTTCTCCCTGCCAGCCAGTATAATATTTTATAAAATAGGCAGGCTGGCGGCTTTTACACGTCACGCAGCCGGATGGCATTCGCATGCTGCAGCTATGATCCTTTCTTCGTCGGCTATGCTGCAGCAGCTCATGACTCATCCGTCAGCGCGCCGGGGTAATCGCCTGCAAAGGGGCGCGAAACCTCAGCTTCGACAAGCTGTTGCAGACAGATAAAAAGCAATCAATTTATACCATATTTTATATTATTTTTGCCGCATGTTACGCATCGGAAATACCGAACTCAGAAATAAGCCTGTTTTGCTGGCACCCATGGAAGACATTACCGATCCGTCATTCCGGTTTATGTGCAAACGATTTGGTGCCGACATGATGTATACCGAATTCATTTCATCCGATGGCTTGATTCGTGATGGACGCAAAAGTTTAGAAAAGCTGAACATTGATGATGCTGAGCGCCCCATCGGCATACAATTATATGGTCATTTGATTGAGCCAATGGTTGAATCCGCACGCATGGCAGAAAAATCGAAGCCGGATGTTATTGATCTCAATTTTGGTTGTCCGGTAAAAAAAATTGCAAAACGTGGTGCCGGGTCAGGCATGATGAAGAATCCGGATCTCATGGAAGAGATGACACGGGAAATTGTGCAGGCTACCAGCATACCGGTAACCGCAAAAACCCGCCTCGGCTGGGATGAAGACAACAAAAATGTGCTGGAAATATCCCTTCGGCTGCAGGATGCCGGCATTAAAGCGCTTACCATTCACGGACGCACCCGTGCCCAGATGTACAAAGGCACCGCCACGTGGGATCTCATCCGGGAGGTAAAAGAACATCCCGACATGGAAATTCCCATCATCGGAAACGGAGATATCAATTCAGGCGAAATGGCAGCCGCATATTTCGATGCCTACAAGGTTGACGGCATTATGGTTGGTCGTGCCAGCATTGGAAGACCCTGGATATTCCAGGAAATCCGCCACTACCTGGACACAGGTGAAACCCTGCCGCCTCCTACCGTAAGCGAACGTGTGGATATTGCAAAACTGCATTTTGAAAAATCCCTTGAACACAAAACGCTTCCCCGTGGTATTTTTGAAATGCGCCGTCACTTTTCATTGTATTTTAAAGGCGTTCCACACTTTAAACCCCTCCGCATGCAGCTGGTTACAAACACTGATCCGGATGAAATCATGCAATTGCTGGAAAAAATACGGGAAGAATACGGTGATTTCCGGCCGGAAAATCCCTGGGCATACGCTGAAAAATAAATAAACAATCACTACCCGGCTTTTCAACACAAACTTGCTCTTATCTTTCCGTATAAATCTGATTTTACTAATTTTGCGCATCAAACATCAAGAACAATATTATGCACAGAACACATACTTGCGGCGAATTACGCGCAGAACACCAGGGACAGGAAGTTACACTCAGCGGATGGGTACAACGCAAACGCGATAAAGGTGGCATGATCTGGATTGATCTCCGCGATCGGTATGGCATCACCCAACTGGCTTTTGACGAAAGCAAAACCGATAAAAAACTCATCGAAATCGCTGAAAAATGCGGTCGTGAGTATGTGATTAAAGCTACCGGAAAAGTAGTGGAGCGTTATTCTAAAAACGATAACATCCCCACCGGTGCCATAGAAATATTTCCGGATAAACTGGAAATTCTGTCTGCAGCCGAAACGCCTCCTTTTACCATTGAAGACGAAAGCGATGGCAGCGATGAAATTCGCATGAAACACCGCTACCTGGACATCCGCCGCAATCCGGTGAAACAAGCTCTTATCCTGCGACACAAAATTGCTCAGGCATCACGGCGCTATATGGATAAAACCGGATTTCTTGAGGTTGAAACCCCCAACCTGATTAAATCCACGCCCGAAGGCGCCCGCGACTTTGTTGTTCCTTCCCGCATGCACCCGGGAACCTTTTACGCCCTCCCCCAGTCGCCGCAAACCTTTAAGCAGCTTCTTATGCTTGGTGGCATAGACAAATACTTTCAGATTGTAAAATGTTACCGCGATGAAGATCTGCGTGCCGACCGTCAGCCTGAGTTCTCCCAGATAGACTGTGAAATGGCCTTTGTTGAACAGGATGATATCATGACGCAATTTGAAGGCCTCATGCAATACCTGTTCAAAGAAGTTAAAGGTGTGGAAATTGAAACCCCATTCCGCAGAATGAGCTGGCACGATGCCATGGAAAAATACGGATCCGATAAACCAGACCTTCGCTTTGGCATGGAATTTCACGAACTGACAAATCTTGTTCAAAACAAGGGTTTCAAAGTGTTTGATATCGTCGATTATGTTGGTGGCATCTGTGCAGAAGGTTGTGCCACCTATTCGCGCAAGCAACTGGACAAGCTCACAAAATTTGTACAACAGCCTCAGGTTGGTGCCAAAGGTCTGGTTTACGTTAAATGTAATGAGGACGGTAGTTTCAAATCATCTGTGGACAAATTCTTTTCTCAGGAGGACCTGAAAACCTGGGCAGATGCATTTGATGCCAAACCCGGCGACCTGTTGCTCATCCTTGCCGGTGATAAACGCACCACACAGGAACAGCTTTCCGCATTGCGCCTGGAAATGGGCAATCAACTCGGTCTGCGCGATCCTAACCGCTTTGTTCCATTGTGGGTAGTGGATTTCCCCCTGCTGGAATGGGACGAAGAAACACAACGTTATCATGCCATGCACCACCCTTTCACCTCGGCCAAAAAAGACGATGTGGCTCTTTTTGATACCGACCCGGGCAGTGTGCGCGCCAATGCGTACGACATGGTCATCAATGGCGTGGAACTTGGTGGCGGCTCCATCCGGATTCACAACCAGGAAGAACAGGCACGCATGTTTAAACTGCTCGGCTTTAGCGAAGAAGAGGCCGAAGCCCAGTTTGGCTTTCTGCTGAATGCGTTCCGTTATGGCGTTCCCCCTCACGGAGGCATTGCCTTTGGCTTTGACCGTATTTGCGCCTTATTTGGTGGCAGCGACAGCATCCGCGATTACATTGCTTTCCCGAAAAACAATGCAGGACGTGACATTATGATTGATGCACCTGCTCCAATTTCGGATGATCAACTGAAAGAGCTGGAGCTGGCTCTGAAAACCAAGCCCGAAAATCAGGAGAAAAACTAAGCTGATAACAAGGCATACACAAACAAATAGCACATAGACTGTTTTTTTCAATGCTTCTTTTTAAAATTGAAGAAACCGGGATGCCTGATGTGCATCCCGGTTATACACAGCTACCTTAATGCTGTGCTTAAGGGAAATTTACCGAAAACTACCTGTGTGATTTTAACAATTTGGTGCTGTAGTGAAGATTTTTTGAATTTAGGTTAATCAAATATAAACCTTCCGGTAAATTTTCCATATTGAGTGAAAAGCGGGTTCTACCCTCCGGGTTGTTTATTCTCATGTGTTTCACCATCTTTCCGGTTTCGTTGTAAATCTGTATGTTCAGGCTTGACCCGGAATCCAATTCTGTTATGACATACAATTTATCCGTAAACGGATTTGGGAAAATTTCTGGCTCGTGTACTTCATCTGATGATTCACAATTTACCGAAATCAGACTTACTTCTTTTTGCTCAAAGTCTTCATCAACCTGAATAAGCCGGTAATATACGCTTCCTTTCTCTGATGGTAACAAATGGCAGTATTCGGTAAGTTCATTGACTGTACCACTGCCATTTATTCTGGCAACACTTACGAAGTCTTTCATGTCCAGTGATGATTCAATGATGAAAAATGCATTATTTTTCTCACTGGCTGTTTGCCATGTGAGTTCGGTCATTTTTCCGTAACAGTTCGCATTAAAATTGATCAGCGTAATGGGCAAACTCCCTACAAACACAGTAAATTTATCGGTGAGCATGTTTCCACATCCATCTTCAACCATTACGGTATAATCTGTTGTTACGGCCGGTGATAATGTAGGGTTGTAAACTGCCGGGTCTGATATTGATCCGTTATCCGGGGTCCAGGTGTATGAATTTGCACCTGAAGCAACTTGGACATCAACTGAACATCCAGAGCAGATGTTCATGTCTGAAAGTTCCATGCTATTCTGTGGGTAAGTGTTGACGCAAACCTTCTGCAGGTTGTGATACATGCCGGTTCCGCCCGTAAATCCCCAAAAAGCCTGAGAATTTCCGTTCATCTGATCGGTAACAATATCACCTGTATAACTCAATACCTGGGAACCATCCAAATCAACACTTAATGTATTGGCAGAAGCATCCCAGCTGACAACAGCTGAGTGCCAGACATCATCCTCAAGCTCCCCTGCATCAATGGGTCCGGCCAGGTTTGATGACCAGGAGTGTGAGGTACTTCCATCACTGATAATGGCCAGGTGATCGTTAAATAAATCACCATTTGAACCATTGTCATACGTATCAAATTCCACCGCCACGGAATTGCTGATGCCGCCATATCCCAATGAACTTCCGTCTCCCCCAGATGAAGCACAATCACCCTGAAGGGCAAAGACAACGCCATCAGCTCCACCGGAATCATCGCCCAAATAGAGCTCAAATTCAATGGTAAAATCATGGGTTAAATCCATCTTATAATTCGACCAGACTGAGCCGGTTTGACTGGTTTTGTCCTCAGTAATGATAAAACAGGCCTCACCACTCTGGTATGTATCACCGTTCATGGTAAATTCTTTGATGGCATCGCAATCTGCTGTGGCTGAAATGTTTTGTGGTATTGTCTGAGCCTCACCGCTGGATGCAATATAAGCCCCGTTTGGGTTGGTAATCAGGTAGGAATTATCCTCCGGTTCTGTGCTCCCTGAATAAATGGTTGAAATGGTTTCACCGGTTTGAGCAATAAACTCATAGGTTTCAGATGTTCCTGATGTCAGGCTGATGTCTGTGAGCCTGTCAACACCATCCACCTGAACGGTTATTGTATTGGAGGCATCCCACGGCCCCCAATCATCCATCAGGGTTATGCGGTGATAACAACCAGCGATGATTTTCCGGTTTCCGGCAGGTGCTGAGGTTGTCGGTGTCTCTGTACTGCCTTCCACCGTAATGGCTTGCAAAATCGCATCCGCAACGTTTCCGCTTACAGCACCAGAAGGAATGTCGTATGTCAGCCAGAAATAATTGGTTCCCGGTTCAAGCTCCTGACTATCCGTAAAGCTCATATCAACACCTGGTGCCGGAGGAGAGACAATGGTGCTGTTGTACTGAGCACTGCTGCTGAATGATGGTGATGTACCGGTGTACCACAGGTTGGCATTGCTGATATCTGTGCTATAGGCATCTGTACCATCTGTGCGCAGCGTAATAGCAGAAAGGTTGAGTGGGTTTAAAACACCAGTGGTTACAACCTGGATGCAGAGTATCTCCTGGTTGATGTCCCCGATTGAGATGTCTCCGGTATTGTTTTGTGTGGCAGTACAGGAAACAAAGGACATGTTAGAAGGTGGCAGGATATTTACATCGTAATCCAGTGCCTGCCCCCAACTGCTGTTGGATGCTCCACAGGCAGCATCAGCAGGAATGGCAGAATCATCACCACCACGAATGCGCATGGTGGTAGT
>CAYQMB010000112.1:0-9099 GCA_964418565.1 uncultured Bacteroidales bacterium
TAGGTCGCCGCCTTTTTTTTTAAGCCTTGCGCTAACGCGTAAGGCTTTTTTTTTGCCTTATCTGAAATCAAACCATTCATTCATCCCTCCAATTTCGCACAGCAGGCAGCAGCCTTCGCATCAGCAACCTGTACGCTCAGCCGGTTTATACACAAACCTTTACCGAATCCGGTACACAAACAGTGCAGATTACCGGCCTCACGCAAGGCCAGTACACCCTTTACTACTTAGAAAATGATGTGGTAATCAGCAGTGTGAATGTGATTATGGAGTAAAAACTCAAACACCAAGTCAGAAAAACGCCCGGAATAATTTTCATTGTTCCGGGCGGTTTTATATTAGCGTTTTTCCAGCCTGTAAAGCTTGTCTGAGCGACGGATGGTCTGTTTCAGTTTGAAAGAAACACGGCTGCCTTTTGGGGCTGTTCTGACGATTTCATCATCCACACGCATTTCTGAAATTTCATGCTCAATTACGCCTGTGGTTGGCCCGGTGATGAGAATTTTATCACCTCTGTGCAGTTCACCTGCTTCCAGCAGAAAATCAGCCACCCCGATTTTATCAAAATAATTCATGCCTTTGCCCAGGTAGCGTTTTTTGGTGGTGGCCTTGTTGCCATAATTGTCAGCCCATTCACCGAGTTTTTGCCCCAGGTAATAACCGTCCCAGAATCCACGGTTGAAAACGGATTTCAGCCGTTCGTTCCACATTTTCAGCTTTGTGGGTCCAAAACTGCCGTCTGCCACTGCATGTATGGCTTCATCGTAGGCCTGTACCACGGTTTTTACGTATTCAGCCGATCGGGCACGTCCTTCAATTTTAAGAACCGTAACACCCGCATCCAGAATTTTATCCAGAAAGTCGATGGTTTTTAAATCTTTTGGTGACATGATGTACTCATTGTCCACCTCCAGCTCATACCCGCTTTCCTTGTCTTTTACCTGGTAGGCTCTGCGACAGGTCTGATAACAGGCTCCCCGATTGGCAGATTTGTTAAACTCGTGCAGGCTCAGGTAGCATTTTCCTGAAATGGCCATACACAGCGCGCCGTGGATAAATATTTCTATCCCGACAAGTTTACCACCGGGTCCGGTAATTTGTTGCTCACGTATGTTAGTGGTAATCTGTTTTACCTGCTCCAGGTTTAGTTCCCGGGCAGTAACCATTACATCGCAATATTCTGAAAAATGCTTTACAGCTTCCGAATTGGAGATGTTAAGCTGGGTGCTGGCATGCACTTCCATACCGGTTTCATGGCAATAGTTAATCACAGCCATATCCGAGGCAATGATGGCAGAAATGCCTTCTGCTTTGGCTGCATCCACAACACTGTGCATCTCAGCAATTTCCTCATCGTAAATCACGGTATTTACTGTCAGATACGATTCTACGTCATGTTCCCGGCAAATGCCGGTGATTTTTCGCAAATCATCCAGATCAAAGTTATTGGAAGAGCGGGAGCGCATATTCAATTGGCCGACACCAAAATACACTGAGTCTGCACCTCCCTGAATGGCAGCCATCAGGCATTCGTAAGAACCCACTGGTGCCATAAGGTTTATATCACTACGCTTCATTACCGGCTGTTTTTAAAGTCTGTGGTGGTGTTATCCGGGCAGGAAATATCCCTGGCGTCTTTTACTTTCTCTTTGAGCAGAGCAAAGTCCAGCACATCCAGAATGGTATCCACGTAATGAAATTTCAGCCCTTTTTTATACATGTCTTTTATTTCAAGCACATCTTTCTCATTTCTGCCTGAAAGCAGGATGTTGGTAATGCCAATGCGTTTGGCTGCCAGTATTTTTTCTTTAATCCCTCCTACCGGCATCACGCGTCCTCTCAGTGTAATTTCACCGGTCATGGCTGTATTCTTTCTAACCTTTCGCTGGGTAAAAGCTGACGCCATGGATACTGCCATAGTAATCCCTGCCGACGGGCCGTCTTTTGGTATCGCACCTTCGGGAACATGCAGGTGCACATTCCAGTGATCAAACAGTTTTGGGTTGATATCGAGCACTTCAGAATGTGCCTTTATGTATTCCAGTGCAATGGTTGCTGATTCTTTCATCACATCACCCAGATTTCCGGTGATGGTTAATTTACCATTGCCCCGTGAAAGGCTGGTTTCAATGTAGAGAATCTCACCTCCCACTGCAGTCCATGCAAGTCCTGTAACAACTCCGGCAAGTTCATTTCCTTCGTAATTTTCTTTGATAAATTTGGGATACCCGAGAATATCTTTTACCTGTTTAAGGTCAACTTTATCGCTTACTTTTTCATCCAGAGCTATTTTTCGCGCTATACGCCGGATAACTTTTGCAAGTTGTTTCTCCAGACCCCTCACACCGGATTCTTTTGTAAACCCTTCAATGATGTGCATCAGGGCTTTATCGCTAAATTCAAGCTGACCTTCTTTCAATCCATGGCTTTTCAGTTGTCTGGGGATAAGATGACGTTTGGCAATTTCCTTTTTCTCTTCCGGGATATAACCGCTGATGTAAATGATTTCCATGCGATCGCGTAAAGCAGGATTGATGGTTGCCACCGTGTTTGATGTTGCAATAAACATGGTGTGTGACAAATCGTAATCCACTTCAAGGAAATTATCATGAAACTGGGCGTTTTGCTCGGGGTCGAGTACTTCCAGCAAAGCAGATGAAGGATCACCGCGGAAATCATTGCCTACTTTATCAATTTCATCCAGAATAAAAACGGGGTTTGACGAGCCGGCCTTTTTCAGGTTCTGGATGATACGGCCCGGCATTGCACCGATATACGTTTTCCGGTGACCACGGATTTCTGACTCATCCCGCAGTCCGCCAAGAGACATGCGAACGTATTTACGTCCGAGCGAACGGGCCACACTTTTTCCCAGGCTTGTTTTTCCAACACCGGGAGGACCAACCAGGCACAAAATGGGAGCTTTCATATCCCCTTTGAGTTTTAGCACGGAAAGGTGTTCCAGAATACGGTCTTTTACTTTATCAAGGCCGTAGTGATCTTCATTCAGTACTTTTTCGGCAAATTTCAGATCGAATTTATCCTCGGTAAACTCATTGAAAGGGATATCAAGCATGGTCTGCAGGTAATTGAGCTGAACGGAATATTCACCTGCGGCCGGGTTCATAAACTGCAGTTTATTGGCTTCTTTTTCAAAATGTTTTGCAATTTCCTTGCTCCACTTTTTCTTCTTTGCTTTTTCTTTGAGCGATTTTAGCTCTTTTTCCATCGGACTGCCGCCCAGCTCGTCCTGAATGGTTTTCATCTGTTGCTGCAGCATAAATTCCTTTTGCTGCTGCGAAATTTCTTTTCGGGCTTTTTGCTCAATATCATTTTTGATGCGCAGGTGTTCAATCTGTTTGCTTAATATTTCAAGCAATTTTGTTCCCCGTTCTTTTATATCATCAATTTCCAGCAGGTCCTGTTTTTCACGCGGTGGCACATCGCTGTTGGAGCAGATGAAATTAATCAGGAATGTGTACCGTTGTATGTTCTGGATGGCAAATGAGACTTCGTGCGGAATGGACTTGTTTAATTTGACAATCTGCAGTGATACATCCTTGAGCGATGAGACCAAAGCCACAAATTCACTGTCCTGCTCAAAGGGTTTAAGCTCCGGCAATGCTCTGGTTTCAGCTACAAAATACGGGTCATTTTTCAGATAACTCAGCACTTCGAAGCGTCGCAATCCCTGAATTATGACGGATACTGTACCATCAGGCATTTCAATAATTTTCAGTATTTTGGCGAGTGTGCCGGTAGCAAACAAATCTTCCTCACCGGGTTCATCCACTTCCGGATCTTTTTGGGCAACACAACCCAAAAGGCGTGAATTGTTGTTGACATCATCTATCAGTTGTTTGGATTTTTTTCTGCCAACTGTCAGGGGCATCACAACACCGGGAAAAAGTACTGTATTGCGCAATGGTAAAACAGGTAACTGCTCCGGAATTTCTTCATTCATCAAAGACTCTTCATCATCGTTGGCAACAATGGGAATTACATCAGCGTTATCCTGGCCCTGCAATCCCAAAAATTCTTCATATTCCGATTTGTTTTTATATCCCATGTTTTTTGTAATGTTTTCAGATTATATAATTATAACACGCTAATCAGCTTTATGTTTGCGTGCGGGCATTGCATGCCCTGCAAGATAAGGCCTAAAATTTGCGGTATGTTTGTGTTTTTGTGTAGACGTATTCCAGTATTTTTTTATCCGTATCCGTGAGCTTTTTTTGCCGACGTTGCAAAACTACATCGGCTACCTGAAACGCTTTCACTTGCTTATATTCGGTATATCCGTTGGCACCGCCCCAGGAAAATGAGGGCACAAAATTGCGTGGAAATCCCTGGCCAAAGAGGTTGCAACTCACACCCACAACCGTACCGGTATTAAACATCATGTTGATGCCGCATTTGGAATGATCGCCCATGATGAGCCCGCAAAACTGCAATCCGGTTTTTACAAAGCGTTGCTGATGGTATTCCCACATTTTCACTTCGGCGTAATTGTTTTTAAGATTGGAGTTGTTGGAGTCTGCACCAATGTTGCACCACTCCCCTATTACAGCGTTTCCAAGAAAACCATCGTGGGCTTTACTGGAGAACGACTGAAAGATAACATTGTTGAGCTCCCCTCCTGCCTTCACCCAGGGACCCAGAACTGTCGGGCCGTACACTTTGGCACCCATTTTCAGAACGGCATGCTCCTGCATGGCAAACGGGCCTCGGATTGAGCAGGATTCCATTATCTCCGCATCGTTTCCGATGTATATGGGACCATTTGCCGTGTTTAATACAGATGCTTCAACCGAGGCTCCGGGTTCAACAAATACGGGGTTTTCACCCAGAACTGTATTGGTCTTGCTCAGTGGCTGAGACCGACGATCTTTAGTCAGCAGCTCAAAATCGAGTTTAATCATGCTTCCTGCATGGGTAAACATATCCCAGGCGTGATGCAAAATAAGCACTTCACCCTCATACTCTTCCCCTGATTCTGCTGTTTGCATGCATGTTGTCAGCTCGTTTTCAGGACAGATGGCAGCAATGACTTCTCCGTTTTTTGTCAACCTGCCGTTTTTCAGGTTTCTGATGCGCTCAACAAGAGCCTTATCCGGCAAAACCGCAGCATTGATTACCAGATTGTTTTTTTCGGATTTCAGTGGCCATTTTTCGCTCAGGTAATCTTCGGTTAATACAGAACATTGCTGATCAAGCAAGCGTTCCCATCGTTCTTTGCTTGTCAGAATACCTGTACGCAAATCCGCAACCGGACGTGTCCAGCTCAATGGCTTAAATTGTGCATGTTTGCCTGCATCGGCAAGTATGATGTTGAACATAAGACGTAACATTTGTTGAACTTTCAAAGGTAATGAAAACCTGTCTGAAGTCATGAGATAAGCGGCTGTTTTATGATTTGGGATGCGGATTCACCGGCAGATGCGTTTCATGTGTTGTATCTGCCTTGCCGGAAGCACCCCTGCAGCCAGGTCAGGATAAAAGAGACACCCAGGTGCCACGCTGCTCCCGCGCCAGGACGCAGGTGGAAAGCCTGCCGCAGGTGATGCCATGGTAATGCTGGCAAAGCAGAGCGACCAGGGGAAGCTCCTGCTTTGCCTTGCATTTACCGGCAGAACCAAGGCAGCTTGTAGCCGGAGGCCGTTCAGCCGGTAGGCTGAGGCGCCCTGAATATCATCAAACAAAAAACTCCCGCTGCAAAAGCAACAGGAGTCCTTCATCTGTATATAAGATACGATTTATTTTTGTTCTTTTTTGTCGTAATGCTTTTTGTAACGGTTGCGGAATTTGTCCACACGTCCTGCGGTATCGACAAGTTTCACCTTACCGGTGTAAAATGGGTGCGATGTATCTGAAATTTCAAGTTTGCAAAGGGGATATTCTTTGCCATCAATTTCGATTTTTTCTTTTGTGTTTACAGTTGATTTGGTGATAAAAACCTCCTCGTTGGACATATCTTTGAATGCCACCATTCTGTAATTATCCGGATGTATTCCTTTTTTCATTGCCTTAATCTTTTAGATTATTCAAATTCAGGGCTGCAAATTTAAGAATTGTCAGTAACTTAACAAAGTTTTTTCCTGATATTTTTAAAATTTTCTGCCTTATGTTTAATCGTTGGTAAAGCGTTCAAATTTAGCATTTCTGTCAAACAGGTAGCGATAGGTGGTATGGATTTTTGCTCTTTCGGCGTTTTCCATTTGCTTGTAGAGTTTATTCACCGTATCGTTGTACTCGCCCACCCATGACATTTCCAGCTCTTTGATGCCGTGTTCGCGCAGGGTTTCAGCCATTTTCATAAACAAGGGCCCGATGATCCCGGTTTTCTGATATTCGGGAATCACTCCGCTGATGAGCTGACGTGCGCGTGTGAGAACTTTTGGATTGCGACGGCGACGCAGGAAGCGGATTTTATTCCACAAGGTGAGCTTACCATTGAACGGTTTTATCACCTGATTGACATCAGGAAAGGTAATGACCATTCCAACGGGTTTGTCTTCATCGTATGCAAACCAGATGAATTTTTCGTTGATGATATCTTTTGAATCTTCGAGAATTTGCTCGATATCTTTGCGGTCGAGCGGTGTATAATCTTCATGAAAATCAGACCAGACTGTGTTGAAGATATATTCGATATCATCGATGAAGCGTTCTTTTTCTTTAAGGTCGAGGTGGCGGAACTTGTAATTTTCTTTCCGGCCAATAAATTTGGCAAATTTCACCTGTCTTTGGTTGAATGGTTTTTCCAAATCGATGTGATAGGAAAACTGGTTGTAATAATTTTTAAATCCGTAAGTTTCAAACAGATTTTTGTAATATGGTTTATGGTATTGCATGCCATATCCCTGCTGCATAAAGCCTTCGACAAGCAATCCCCAATAGACAAAATTCTCACCAAAGGTAATGGGACCGTCCATGGCTTCCATACCCTGAGCTTCGAGCCATTCTTTTGCTTTATCAAAGAGCATGTTGGCCACATCCTGATTGTTAACGCTTTCAAAAAAGCCCACACCACCGGCGTAAGGTTTGTGTTTCATGGCTTTTTCTTTATGATAAAACGCAGCAATCCGCCCGACGGGTTGTTTTTCTTCGTCTACCACTACCCAGCGGACAGCATCACCGGCTTTAAATGCCGTATTGTGTTCGGGGTCGAAGATGGATTCGATTTCAATATCCAGGGGGCAGACCCAATGCGGATCCTCCGCATAGATATTTCGTGCGCAATCAAAAAACTGCTTTTTTTCTGCTTTATCTTTAACTTCTATCAGTTTAAATTCAGCCATAATATTAATGTTTTTGCCTTACCGTCGCAATTTACCCAATAATCGTAAGATTTCAAGGTAAAGCCAGATTAAAGTTACCATTAATGCAAATGCACCGTACCATTCATAGCGTTTTGGAGCTCCGTTGGCTTCGCCTTCACTGATGTTATCAAAATCGATAATCAGGTTAAAAGCTGCAATTCCCACGACCACGAGGCTAAACAAAATACCACCGATACCGGAGCCGTTAACCATGGGAATGCCCCCGCCAGACGTGAACATACCCAGCAGCCACTGCACAAGATAAACCACGGCCACAGCGCCTGTTGCAATAAAAACACCTCGTCTGAAAGCCGGTGTAGCTCTTAGCACACCTGTACGATACAGAAGCAACATAAGCAGCAGTACAGCCAGGGTGAGAAGCACCGCCTGAAAGACAATGCCGTCATAGAGTGTGTTGTACATCACAGACACGGCACCAAGCACCACGCCTTCAGCCAGGGCATAAAGCGGTGCTGTGATATGAGCTGTTTTTGGGCTAAAAATGGTAACCAGGGCCAGAATAAAGCCCACGATGGCAGCTCCGATAAGGCCTCCGTTAATCCATGTAGCTCCGGCAAGCGCTGCATTCCATGTGAGGCCACCGGTAATCAGAATCAAGCCTAACATTAAAAAGGATTTATTGATGGTTCCTTTGATGGTCATCTGGCCACTGAGGTCGGCTGTTCTTGCATTCTGAAAGACAGCTTTGCTAACTGCAGGATTTGATGTTCGCATAGTCATACAATTTAAAGAACACAAAATTAGTGTTTTTAGTTTATCGGTGGTTTATAAAAATCTTAAAATCGGTTGCGATGCATGAAACCCTTCCAGAATTTTGTGGTTGGGGACATATGAGAATACAGGGTCTATTGTATTCGTGGGTTGTAGGACACACGGCCGTGTATCTCTGCAACAACCGGGATATTGCGGCACCCAATCCGACAATCCATATGAAATAAAGATTCAAATAAAACATTTTTGGCATGATTTTTTGCTTCTGTTAACGCAAAAATACATGCCAAAAATCAGTGTATTTTTCCTGTTAACTTACCACGGGTTCCACCCGTGGTTATTCATATTTGAGCCTTTCAGGCTCTGTATCTTTCAACAGAAACAATAAGAGCCACAAAGCCCTAATTATCGCAGAAACAATCAGCCGTGTATCTCTGCAACAACCGGGATATTGTGGCACCCAATCCGATAATCCATATGAAATAAAGGTTTCAAATTAAAACATTTTTGGCATGATTTTTTGCTTCTGTTACGCAAAAATACATGCCAAAAATTAGTGTATTTTTCCTGTTAACTTACCACGGGTTCCACCCGTGGTTATTCATATTTGAGCCTTTCAGGCTCTGTTTTTTTCAACAGAAACAATAAGAGCCACAAAGCCCTTTAATTATCGAAGAAACAATCAACCGTGTATCTCTGAAACAACCGGGATATTGTGGCATCCAATCCGATAATCCATATGAAAACTTCTTTGTTCTTTTGGATCGCCAAAAGAACCAAAAGCTCGTGCAGCAGAATATTTGTTACCCACATGCTGCTTGAAACCTAAAATCCCGATCCGCCTATCGGCGCGGGATTTCTTAACGGTTTCTTCACAGTGTGGGTACCCAACAAATCTTCTGAAAGCACGAGCATTACCCGCCAGGTACAATTGTAGCTTATGGTGTGAGGTTTTCCAGGCGGACTTGTTGGTTTTTTGGGAACCCCGGGCAGCTGCATTCATACAGGGTGATTGGGATACTGACGTATCATTTTGCGATAGCCA
>CAYQMB010000113.1:0-8949 GCA_964418565.1 uncultured Bacteroidales bacterium
CGATGGACGGATTCGAACCCCCGACCTGCTGATTACAAATCAGCTGCTCTGACCAGCTGAGCTACATCGGCTATTGTTTCTAAGAACGTTTACGGGATATACCCGTACCGAAAACGGAGTGCAAATATATACAGTTTTATTTTACTTCCAAAAAATATTTGGATTTATTTTTTCTGGCGTTGTTTTTCCTTGAATTTTTTCAGCTGGCGCCGCAGTGCCTGGTAATTTAAATCCACTGCTTCTTCGAAGGATTTGCCTTGCTTTTTGGCGAATACACCATCTTTGCGGGGGATATCAATGAGTACTTCAACAAACTTATTTTCAAGATTGTCTGTGTTCTCTACCTTTAATGTTACATCTGCAGATATGATATCAGGTGCTACCTGCGAGAGTTTTTCCATTTTCTGATTAATAAATTCAATCAGTTTTTTGTCTGCATCAAAATTTAATGAATGGACATTAATGTTCATAGTTACCTCCTTTGTTTTTATTCGTTACCGGCTTTAGGGTGAGCCTGTTTATATATATTTTTCAATTTCTCGAAACTGTTATGAGTGTATACCTGAGTTGCAGCAAGGCTTGCATGCCCCAGAAGTTCCTTGATCGCATTAAGATCAGCACCGCGATTTAACATATGTGTGGCAAAGGTATGCCTTAGAGTATGCGGGCTTCGTTTTTTCATACTGCTAACCTGAGACAAATAAAACGTCACTTTCTTATAAACGAATGAAGGGTACAATTTATGACCTGTATCGGTCACAAAAAATGCATCTGTGTTTGAGCATGGAAACCCCTGGTTGGATTTAGCTGTCAGATAAGCATTTAAAAGATCTGCGCTTGCATTTGACAGGGGAATGAGCCGTTCTTTATTGCGTTTTCCAAGCACTTTTATCTGCATAGCAGACATGTCGATGCTCCCATGAGTAAGCTGGATGAGCTCAGCCTGCCTGATGCCGGTTGCATATAACAGCTCAATCATTATAAAATCACGAATGGCTGAAAAACTATCCAGGCTATCCTGAAACAGCTCATGCAGATCATTCATTGGTTTTTCGGACATGAATTCTGGCAGTTGCTTTTGGAATTTTGGTGCCTGCACCTTGTCCATTGGATTGCTACTTAAGATTTCCTCCCGGAGCAAGAATTTGTAAAACCCTTTAATACCTGTCAATTTACGTTGAACGGTGCGAGCACTTACAGACTTCATTAAATGAACAATCCAGGCACGGATTTCACCAGCGGTGACTTCATCCAATACCCGGAATTCATTTTCTTCAGAAACAGCAAAGTACTGATAGAACTGCTCTAAATCTTTTTTGTATGCTTTAACCGTTAATACGGAGTAGCGCTTTTCAAACTGTAAATACTTCAGATACAAATCCTTTTGCATAAACTCAACTTCACTTATCAATAATTACGCAAAGGAGCAGCAAAAGTTTCAGTAAAACACCAATTAATTTGCCTGATCTTTCAGTTTCTGAATGTACTTAGCATGAATCATCTGCTGACGGCGCTGCATTGAAGGCTTGGTATACGCCTGACGATCACGCAATTCTTTGATAACACCTGTTTTTTCAAATTTGCGTTTGAAACGTTTCAATGCTCTGTCAATGTTTTCGCCTTCTTTTACTGGTACAATAATCATACGTTCGTTCTTTTGAAAATTTCACTTTTAAGGGCTGCAAAAATAAGCTTTTATTTTAATATGTCAAATTCTTTTTACTGTGGTGACAAATATGGGTGGATTTTTTGATATACCGTGTCCTGAAGAATGCCGTTATTGATGAGTTCCTCTGCAGAAGCGATACTATCTGTAAAATCTATGTATTTGAAAATATTTTTCACATCGGCTTTTTCAAGATAAGGATGGCGTAACAACCCACCAAAATCCACGGTATTTAAGTTCATTTTTTTAAGCCCGGATTTCTTAAACACCAGTGATTTGCTTAATTCCTCAACCGTTTCGGGTGTCATACCATATACCTCATGCAATTGTTTAGCGTTGACAAATCCGCCGAGCAAATCACGGTAGGCAATGATACGTCCAGCCAGTTTGCTGTCTGTCAGGTTACGCCTTATCAAATCGTATACAGAAGCCTGGTTAATATCCAGTGGGCCTATTTCCTGAGCTACCTGATTGGAGGAAGCTACAACGGTATCCACATCAGGGAATTCCATATATGATTGCAGTTCTTCCAGTCGCTTCTGATTAACATTATAAAGCTTTTTGATGTCCTCAATGCTTTCAAATCCTCCGGAAGCCGTTCTGTACTTCACCCAACGCGCTGCCACATCATCATCAAACCCCAGCATAATCAGGCTATCCCGGGTAATGGTATTGGGGTTAAAACGGAATGTTTGCAATTCATGTTTGGTTTCACGCTCATCATCAAATATGATGTAGGGTTTAAGATGTTCATAAAACTTTTGCTGCATTCCGTAAATATCCGCCAGATCGTTTTTTTCAAAAAATCTACCACCAGCCTCCCTGTATTTGATGATGTTTTGCGATACTTTCTCGGGAAAACCCAGGGATTGCATCTCGTTATAAGAAACAAGATTGGGGTTAAAGGGGAAAAGTTTGACGGAGTAATCCGGTTTATCAGATTTTTCAATAGTTGAGCGATAATGCTTTTTTTGATTATTCGTGGCATTCAGATTCATTTCAAAGCGGTCAATATCTGCTTCGTAGCCAGAAAAATCATGCAGCTTATCTTCAGCCCGGTCCCACGGACTCCAGATGCGGAGTACGATAAGTACTATAAGAATAAACACAAGAACCATTAACCCACGTTTCTCACGTGAGGAAAACGAAAACAGGTCTTTCCATTTCCCGGCTCTCATAGGTTTAGTACAGGGTTTTTGTTTCTTTCATTGCTTTAAAATATTTATCGATTTCCCGTTTAACCACCGGAGCCAGCAAGACAATGCCAATGAGGTTAGGAATGGTCATAAAAGTGATTACCATGTCCACAAAATCCCACACAATATCAAGTCCCCAAATGCTTCCAAGAAAAACAAACGCCCCAAACACCCAATAATAGGGTTTGATTGCTTTGTCACCAAAGAGGTATTGCACAGCTCTGCTTCCATAATATGACCATGAGATGATGGTTGAAAAAGCAAACAACAACAATCCAAGGGATATAAGATGACGTGAAACCAGGCCGAGGCCAATGGGTTCGAGTCCTATTCTGAAACTGTCAATGGTAATGGCTACGCCTTCAGCTCCGGTTGTCCAGGCTCCTGTTACAAGAATAACCAGGGCGGTGATGGTGCAAATGATAAGGGTATCAATTAAAGGACCAACGGATGCCACCAGACCTTCGCGCACCGGATATTCTGTTTTTGCGGCAGCATGTGCAATTGGCGCAGATCCCTGCCCTGCTTCATTGCTGAACAGGCCACGCTGAACACCAAATTTCAGAGTCAGGATGAAAGCCGAGCCTGCAAAACCACCGGTGGCAGCCGTTCCGGTAAATGCATCGGAAAAAATCATAGAAAAAGCGTGAGGGATTTCTTTATACATCACCCCGATAATCACCAGGGCAGTTAGCACATAAAAAACTGCCATAAAAGGCACCAGTTTAGATGTAACGCTGGCAATGCGTTTAATGCCTCCGATGATTACAAGTAAGACAAGCATGGTGACAATTAAGCCGGTATAAACAGTATCAAAGCCATAACTGGTAAAAAGTGCATCGGAGATTGAATTTGATTGTGCCATATTACCTGTGCCAAACGAACAGATAACAGCTGCCACAGCAAATATCACAGCCAGCACTTTGGCAAATTTCCCCAGTTTCTTTTTCAGTCCGTATTCGATATAATACATGGGCCCACCTGAAACAGAGCCGTCCTGGTTGGTTTTACGATATTTTAAACCAAGCGTGGACTCCACAAACTTAAGCATCATACCAAAAAAGGCAACAACCCACATCCAGAAAATAGCACCGGGGCCACCCCATTGTATGGCCAGAGCCACACCCACAATATTACCCGTTCCGACGGTTGCGGATAATGCCGTGGTCAGCGCTCTGAAGTGATTGATGTCACCCAGATCTTTATCCTTATCATATTTTCCGCCAATTACCCTGAATGCATGCCTGAGTTTGGTAATGTGCAGAAACTTAAATTTAAAAGCAAAGAAGACCCCTACGGGGATAAGCAAAGCCACAATAAGGTATCCACCTACATACTCGTTATACCAACGAATTCCGGCATGCAGGAATTCAGTAATCTGCTGAAACAACTCCATAATTTATCCCCGTTATTTTATTTACCAAACACCCCTATGCCATACAGGAAAACTGCAAGGATGGCAATTGGAGCTACATATTTTATAATAAAAAGAAACGCTTTAAACAGACGCATTTTTCTGCTTCCGCCATTGGTGACCTCATCAGCAATGGCTTTTGGTCCAAGCACCCAGCCAAGGAAAATCACAATAAACACACCACCAAGCGGAAGCAAAAGGTTTGCAGACAACCAATCCAGGTTTGCAAAAATACCATTTCCAAATATCTCAAAATCTGACAATTCTGAAAAGGACAAGGTTGCCAGAATGCCGAGAAATGAAATTGCCACTGTAAATACAATGGTAGCTTTTTTCCGGCTCATGTTTAGTTCTTCAATGGCATAAGCCACAACCACTTCCAGAACAGAAATGGTAGAGGTGAGTGCTGCCACTGAGAGCAGCAGGAAAAACAGCACACCGAATATATACCCACCCGGCATAGCTTCAAAGATATTGGGCAAAACCTGAAAAACAAGCCCGGCTCCTGCTTCAGGGCTCATTCCGAATGCAAAGACAGCCGGAAATATCATCACGCCGGCCAGGATGGCAATGCCGGTATCAGCCAGAGCAACCTGAAATGCTGTTCCCGGCAGGTAATTATCTTTTTTAATGTAAGAACCATATGTAATCAGTGCACCCATACCAATGCTCATGGAGAAAAATGCCTGTCCCAGGGCTTCCAGGATAACGGTCCCTGATATTTTCGAGAAATCCGGTTTAAACAAAAATGCAACACCATCACCGGCACCTGCCAATGTAAGCGAGCGCGCACACATCACAAGAATCAGAAGGACAAGCAGAGGCATAAGCAACTTGGTATACTTTTCAATGCCTTTTTGAACACCGGCCAGAATAATAGAGGCCGTAAACACCATAAACAGCAGTTGCCAGAGAATTGGTCTGAACGTACTGGTTTGAAAATCGGCAAACATCTGATTCAGTTCGGATGTGGATTTTCCTGAAAAACCGTTTCCAATAGCCTGTATGAGGTATTCAAATGTCCAGCCGGCAATGGTTGAATAAAAAGCAAGGATAACAAATGCAGCCACTATGCCCATTAAACCAATGAGCCACCAGGGTTTCCCGGGGGCCAGCTTTTTAAATGAACCAAGAGCATTGCGCTGAGCCCTGCGGCCGATAACAAATTCGGCCAGCATCACTGAAATGCCTATGGTTAAAATAAAGCCGACATAAATCAGCAGGAAAGCGCCGCCACCGTTTTCCCCGGCCACATAAGGAAAGCGCCAGATATTACCTAGTCCCACAGCTGAACCAGCTGCTGCAGCAATCACACCAAACTTCGAATTGAACCCGTCTCTGGGTGCAGAATCACCTGTCATAATAGTTTAATTGCTAAGTTTTGACCCAAAGGTAAACATTAATTGGAAAAATTCAAGCCCGGAAAAAAACAGCGCTACAAGATTCCGCTTTTCAATAAGCCTGAGGTTCTTTAGCCTTCTTAGCATCTTCATACCACACAGGCAACCTCCTTTCGGGTTCACATTTCGTTACATTCCGGCGGTACTGTACCGGATAGTTTACAGCGCGTGGCCTACCCTGTTCATCTTTTACATAGCCGTCATTGTATTTTGTGATCAATTCCTGCCCAAGCTGTATCCAGCGTTTCATAAGGTTTTCAGTTCGGGTTTCTGCCAGTTTGGTCATGTATTCAATGCCGGCACTTTTATTTTTATTCAGCAGGGCTGTTGCCTTTTTATCGACAGAAGCCTGCTCATTGATGTAGGCGTTTTCGATGCTGTCCTGAACGGCCTGAATATCCACAATCATATCTTGATATCGCAGGTTTGCATAATTGCCAACAAAATTGAACACCCACCATGCCGATTTCCATGAAAATTTTCTGATGTCTCCGGTACGGAAAGGCTCCGGTATTCGGGTGATGCTATTAGCCAGCGGCACATAGCATGTCACATAGCTATCATCTACGCCAAACCAAACAAGCCCGCCGATTTCATCAGGTAACCAGGGACGAAGCTGAGCGATAAATGTAAAGGCTGAATTGTAAGTGGAAATGGGACGCTCCCAGGAGCACTGCACAGAATCCACCTCCCAAACAAGCGGTCGGTTTTTATTTGGATTACCAAAAGGGCCGGCAGAATAGCCTTTAGTCATATCAAACTCCGTACCTTCGTAATGATCCCGAACAAGATTCATCATATCAGCAATTTGTATTTTCTCATCCGGTTTTATCCAGAGTGGATATCGCTCAGCTTCCTGTACGCCCCTGTGGTAATCAGGGGAAAGGTTTAATGATGGAGCAGCTCTGCGAAAGATACTCCAGACACGAGCAGAACAGTAGCGCAAATTTGCCGGTGTTGACGGACAATATACTTCATTGAAACGAAAAGGTTCTCCTGAATCGGGGTTATAATAGCCTTTTTCAACAGCAAAGTCTATAACATTATCAGAATAGAGGCAATTTTCCGGGTCATCGAGGGGGAATTCTCCTATTCTGGCTTTGTTAGCATGGGCAGAAATCATACCATCGGGAATTTTACGAGCAACCCAAATAGCACCTGTGTTGCCTTTTCCGTTACCTATCATCTCCAGTATCCATGCTTCTTTTTTACCAACGATACTGAAAGATTCGCCTTCACTACCATAGCCATAGGTTTCAGCAAGTCTTGTCATTATCTTCACTGCTTCTCTGGCTGTTTTTGCACGCTCAATCGCCAGTTTCATCAGATGCCAGTATTCAAGAAAGTGTACCTGGTTCCAGAGTTCTTTCCTGCCTGTAAAGGTTGTTTCGCCAATGGCAAGCTGGTGTTCATTCATATGAAAGCCAAGCAGTTTATATGTATGTTTTGGCTGAGGTATTTCACCTGTCACACCTGCCCTGTTGGTAAAGCTGATGGTTTCTCCCTGAGAGTAATCAGCAGCAGGCTGGGTGTAGAGGTGATAAATGTACTCAGCATCGTTGGTGTAGGCCAGAAAGGCTGAACCATTAGCAGAAGCCCCTTTGGTTACAATAATATTTGTGCAGGCCGACAGATGTAATGGCATCAGAAAAGCCATTAAAAAAGAAAAAGCAATTACGTGTTTTTGCATAAGCTGTATCTTAAATTTTATTTGGGGATGAAAATACAGAAAAGGATAAAAACTCAAGCCTGAATGTGTACAGAATCGGAAAAATGCAATTAGAATTACCGATTTTATTACATTGTTATCGTTTTCTTTTGCTCGAATAATGGTTCTCTTTATTGGAGGAATTTGTAGCAGAATGTTTTTTTCACGACACAGGTAAACGGGACGTATCTTTTGCACCAGGTGGAAGGCGTTTACCCCGGCATTGTGCAGCCCGAGGCATGAAGCATTGCAGCATAGCCGCCGAAGACAGGCTCATAGCTGCGATGCCTGAATGCCGGTCTGCACAATGACGTGTAATAGCCGTACACCGCCCATGGCTGCCGGTTCACATCTGACGTGACCGGCAGGCATGGGGGTGCCCACAAAAAAAGCCACCCACTAAGCAGCAAGCAGCTTTTCTATTTAAATTTGGAATCAGACGTTTATAATCTGTTCAAGCTATTCAGGTCATCAAATGCCTGCACAACCCGCTTCATCATACTTTCTTCGGCTGCTCTGAGCCATTTGCGCGGGTCATAAATTTTCTTGTTGGGTTTGTCGTCGCCTTCGGGATTTCCGATTTGCGCCTGCAGGTAATCTTTTTTCTCTTTGTAGTATTGGCGCACACCATCCCAGAAAGCCCATTGCGTATCGGTATCAATATTCATTTTGATAACACCATAATCAATGGCTTCACGGATTTGCTCCTGAGATGAGCCAGACCCACCATGAAAAACGAAGAAAACCGGATTTTTTTCGGTATTGTAGTGCTTTTGGATGTAGTCCTGTGAATTTTTCAGGATAACGGGCTGCAATTTAACATTCCCGGGTTTGTATACACCATGCACATTACCAAATGATGCGGCGATGGTAAATTTATCGCTCACTTTTTTGAGGGTTTCATAAGCATAAGCCACATGCTCGGGTTGTGTATACAGTTTGGAGTTATCGATGTCAGTATTGTCAACACCATCTTCCTCACCACCGGTAACACCAAGTTCAATTTCGAGCAGCATATCAATTTTTGCCATGCGCTCAAGGTATTTTTTACAGGTTTCCACGTTTTCCTCAAGGTCTTCAGCGGAGAGGTCAATCATGTGGGAGCTAAAAAGCGGTTTGCCAAACTCTTCGTAGAACGTTTCACCAGCATCCAGCATTCCGTCAATCCAGGGCAACAATTTTTTAGCTGCATGGTCGGTGTGGAGTATAACCGGAACGCCGTAGGATTCTGCAAGGTGGTGAATGTGTTGAGCCGCAGAAATTGCACCGGCTACAGCAGCCTCCTGCTTGTCATTGGAAAGCCCTTTGCCGGCAAAAAAGTGGGCACCACCGTTTGAAAGCTGAATCATTACCGGAGCTTTTGCCTCACGGGCGGCTTCCATCACGGCATTGGCTGAATCCGTACCGACAATGTTTACCGCGGGTAACGCATATTTGTTGTCTTTTGCATGCTGCAGAACTTTCTGCACATCCTTACCGGTAACAACACCGGGTTGAACAATATCTAATAAATTTGCCATAATTATTTGAGTTTTTAGAGTTTCTTATAATTAGTTCAAATTTAA
>CAYQMB010000114.1:0-8897 GCA_964418565.1 uncultured Bacteroidales bacterium
AAAAGAGGTCTCACTTTCCAAAAATCTGAGTTCCTGCAGGTATCAGCAAAATGAGACCTGATCTTTATGCCTCATTTTCTGCTGTTTACATTCTGGTAATATGCTCCGGGTGTAAGTCCTGTATCATTTTTAAAAACGCGGTTGAATGTCGCTTTTGAGTTGAATCCGGCATCGTAAGCCATGCCCATAATGCTGTAATTTTCATTCTGAGGATTCCGGCATGCCCCTTTAAACGCCTCGATGCGGTAGTGATTAACAAAGTCAAAAAACCGGCGCTTAAGTTGCTTGTTTAGCATGGCTGACAAATAATCGGGTGTAACCTCAAGCTGATGGCTCAGGCCGGCCAGGTTAAGCTGAGGATCAAGCCAGGGCTTTTCATCTTCCATATGTGACAGCAAGCGGCGGACAAAAGCTGCATCTTTATCCTCAGCTTTGGAGTGAGGTGCTGTTTTGGAAGTGCTTACAGGTGCAGGATCAACCGGACTGTCAGCAAACACATTTCCCTGGCGGATTCCCCTGAAGCCGATGGCGATGTTAAAAATGGCAGCAATGGCGAACCCCAGGCTTTGCAGAAGAGAATAAGGCAAAAACTGAAACAAAGCATCAGCAATGTACAATAAAGAAATGGCAGCATAAAAGACAATGGCGTAAATAAGCAGGGAACGCAACCAGGCCAGGTTAAGCCGCTGAATATCTGAAAACCATGTTTTAAGTTTCTGCCGGTAACGCCGGATTTGCACTAAGCCCCAGATGTAATAGCCTTGTGTGGAAACGGCAATCATAGCAACCACGAGGTAAAACATGGCATCTCTGGAAATCAGTCCCTGGCTGTCCAGTGCAATTTTTTCTGAAGCCGGCAGGCTGAAATAGCCTACTGTCATCAAGATGCTGACCAGCACAAAGGGCAGAAAATGCAGAAACCACAAGGGCTTAAACCGCATATTTTTCGTTGTCAGTGATTTGATATAGAACCACAGGCACGGCCCGTGAAGCAGTATGAGCGGTGTTGACAAGCCCAGCAAAGCGGGTATGGGGTAATTGTTCTGGCGGTTGTAAAAATCAAACCAGGCCAGCAGCATGGTTGTCCCGATCAGGATAAAAAAAGCGGCCAGAATTTTATCTGACAGATGTTTTTCCTTCCGCACCATCAGCAGGAGGGCAAGAAAAAAGGCAAACGCTACACCAATAATCAGGACGACATCCATAGCTCAAAATTGTGGGATAAAAATAGAGAAAAAGCTGCTAATTGAAAAAAGTTGAGATTTGGAAATGGCGGATGGCCGTGAGAACGCTTTCATTTCAAAACTCAGTGCATAAAAAATGAGCAGGTGGCAAAATCATGCAACCTGCTCAATTAAAACATCATAACAACCAATATTATGTTGTATAAACAGAATTAAACAGCACATAATCTGTTGAGAGGTCTGTACCCCAGCCTTTAGCTTCAGCTTTACCCAGGTGCAGATCCATTTTAATGTGCAGATGTGATTCCCGGAGCAGTTTTTTCATCAGATTTCTGTCAAACTTCTGAGGAACACCTTTTTCGATCACCTTTACAAGTTTTTCATCACTTCCGAGGTAAAGGTCCACTTTGTTATAATCAAATGGGATACCTGCATTGCCTGCTGCTCCGATGATTCGTCCCCAGTTGGGGTCACGACCAAACATGGCAGCCTTTACAAGCGTTGAATCTGAAATCTCACGAATCAGGGTTCTGGCTTCATCTACTTTAGAAGCATTGACGACCTCATATTCAATGAATTTTGATGCACCTTCGCCATCGGAAACAATTTGTTTGGCCAGATGAATCATCATTTCCTCAAGTTTTTCTTTAAACGCTTTATAACCCGGATCTTTTTTTGTTTTCAGGGTATCGTTATTTGCTTTACCATTGGCCAGGACCAAAACCATATCATTAGTAGACGTATCGCCATCTACAGTAATCATATTAAAGGATTTGTCTGTTGCTTCTTTAACGGTTTTCTGTAACAATTTAGGTTCTATAGCTACATCAGTAACAATAAATGCCAACATAGTGGCCATGTTCGGGTGTATCATACCAGAACCTTTTGCAATCCCCCCCATATTGACTTCGTAACCATCCAGTCCAAATTCAACAAAACCCTCTTTTGCATACGTATCGGTTGTAAGTATGGCATTGGCGGTAAATGAGCCTGCATTGGATTTGGTGGTAAGCTTGCTCACATTTTCGCGAATACCCTTAACAATTTCCTCTGTGGGGAACGGCTCTCCGATCAGTCCTGTGGAAGATACCAGTACGAGTTCCTTATCAATATTGAGTTCTTCGGCCATCGTTTCGGCCATAGCTTCAGCGCCTGACATTCCCTGCTCGCCTGTTGCTGCGTTGGCATTGCCTGCATTGATGACAATTGCCTGAGCCTTTCCATTGGCAATGTGTTTTTTGCTTAAGATTACCGGGGCGGCCTGTACTTTATTTTGAGTAAACACACCGGCAGCACTTGCGGGCACATCTGAATAGATCATTGCCAGATCACGACGCAAGGATTTTATGCCTGTATGCGCACCCCAGCATTTTATTCCTCTCACATTGGTTAAATTCTTAATCATTTCCATAGTATATCTTGTTGATTTTTGGAGGTTTTAAATACGTAAATTTTCATTTCGGGTTTATGGTTGTACCGGAACCAGATTTAAACCGGCAATTTCTTCAAAACCGAACATGAGGTTCATATTGTGCACCGCCTGTCCGGCTGCACCTTTCACCAGATTGTCGATTGCTGTGACTACAATGATCATTCCCGTTCGCTCATCATAGGTTGCAAAAATATCGCAATAATTGCTTCCCCTGACATCTTTGGTAGCCGGCAATTGATCGCGCATCCGAACGAAGGGTGCATGTTTGTAAAACTGTTTGTAAATGCCTTTGAGTTCTTCGTCTGTTACTTTTTTTACCGGTTTTGCATAGATTGTTGATAGTATCCCCCGGTCGATTGGCAGAAGGTGGGGTGTAAACTGAACTGTGATGTCGCCATCTGCCATTGTACCCAGCACTTCCTGTATTTCAATGGTGTGCCTGTGTTTTTTAAGGCCGTATGCTTTGAAATTATCATTGACACTGGAGTACAAATTCACAGGTTTGGACTTAATGCCTGCGCCTGTCACACCGGTTTTTGCATCAACAATTAAGGGATCTGCTTCAATATGCCTGCCGGCCATGAGCGGAGCAGCACCAAGGATTGCTCCGGTAGGGAAACATCCCGGATTTGCGACCAGATTACGTTGTTTTATGTCATCTGAAAACAATTCGGGCAAGCCAAAACCGGCCAGTGAAAATCCGTCCCTAAACGTATGGGTTTTCTGATACCATTCTTCATATACTTCGGGGGTTTGCAGCCGGAAATCTCCTGACAGATCCACAATTTTAAATGGTTTGTTTTGGAATTTCTTCACAAAATCCATTGAAACACCATGCGGCAGGGCAAGAAACACCAAATCTGCATTGGCATCATCAATATCATCAACCGAATGCAGCTTGTAATCCGCTATACCCTGCAAAAACGGGTGTACATCGGTGATGTTTTTTCCGGCATAGCTTTCAGAGGTGATCATGGCAATCTCTACCTGTGGATGGTTCACCAATATCCTGACTAATTCTGATCCTGTATATCCGGTAGCACCAATAATGGCAACTTTCTTTTTAATCATGATTTATCTCTTTTAATGATTGCTTAATGACGTCAACTACTTTCTCCATTTGCTCGTATGTAATTACAAGCGGGGGCACGAGCCTTAACACGTTTCCTGCTGTTGCGTTGGCCAACACACCATGTTCCATCATTTTCTGTACAAGCGGTTTTGTTTCGAAATCAAATTCAATCCCTATCATTAAACCTTTGCCACGGATTTCTTTTATTGAAGGTTCATTCATTGCCTCTATCTTTTTCATAAGCCAGGTACCCTTTTCGTGGGATTGTTTCACAAGCTCTTCTTTTTCTATGGTTTGCAATGTGGCCAATGCAGCAGCAGTAGATAGCGGATTACCGCCAAAGGTGGTTCCATGATCGCCAAAATCAATGGCATCGCTCACGGTTTGGTTGGAGAGTATGGCTCCGACGGGCACACCGCCCCCCAATCCTTTGGCGAGGGTCATGATATCGGGTTTCACACCGTAATGCTCCCATGCAAACATTTTCCCTGTACGGGCAATGCCGCATTGTATCTCATCAAAAATGAGTACAATGTCATTTTCATCACAAAAGTCACGCAAGGATTGCAGAAACTCAGGATCAGCAACATTGATACCGCCTTCGCCCTGTATGGGTTCAACAATAATGGCTGCAGTTTGCTCAGATGCGGTTTCCCTTAGCTTTTTCATGTCGCCGGCGGGTATTTGATGAAAGCCCGCAGGAATGGGTTCAAACCCTTTTTGCATCTGCGGCTTACCGGTAGCAATGGTAGCCAGAGTGCGGCCATGGAAGGAGCCTTCGAAGGAAATCACGTCTCCTCCCCGCCCCTTACTATGGGCATATTTTCGGGCTATTTTGATCGCACCTTCCACGGATTCAGCCCCACTGTTGGAGAAAAACACGCGGTGGAGTCCGGAAAGGGCGGTTAGCTTTTCAGACAACTCAACCTGTGGCACACTGAGGTAAAAGTTGGAAATGTGTATCAGTTTTGCGGCCTGTTCCTGTATTGCTTTTACCAGGGCGGGGTGATTGTGTCCTAAAAGGTTGACTGCAATTCCACCCAGTGCATCGATGTATTTGTTGCCCTCCACATCCCAAACCATTGCTCCCTGGCCGCGTTCGAGTGTGATTGGATACCTTTTAAATGTTTGCAAATAATGTTTTTGATCAAGATCATGATAAAATTGATTCGTTTTGTTTGTCATGACACGTGTTTATTTTTTAATGTTAGTACCTATCTTAATTTCTCCGGCAATTTTGCGGATTTGTTCTGGTTTGGTGCCGTTAATAATACGGGCTCTTTCAGCTCCTTTATTCAGTGCAATTTCACAGGATTCAATTTTGGGAATCATACCTCCCTGAATGGTTCCATCCTCCACAAGTTTCTTAAGTTCATCCAGTTGTATCTCATTGATGATTGTAGACGCATCGTCCTTGTCTTTCATCAGTCCGTCCACATCAGTCAGCACAACATATTCATCAGCGCCCAGCGCTCCTGCCAGATGGCCGGCAAACATATCGCCGTTAATGTTATATCCAAGACCAGATTCGTCTGCTGCCGTGCATGAAATAACGGGAATAAAATCGTTCTTCAGCAATAAATGGATCAATTGCGGATTAACACTGGCCACATCACCCACCTGCCCCAAATCGACAGTTTTCGTTTCACCATCAATGATGGTTTTATGCTGGCGTCTGGATGCAATGACAATTTTGCCATCTTGTCCGGACAAGCCAACGGCCTTGTATCCCAAACTGTTAATCAAACTCACCAAATTGCTGTTAACTTTACCTTTGAGTGTCATTTCAACATGTTCAAAGGCTTCGGGGGTGGTTTTTCGCTGACCATCAACAAATTCAGATTCAATTTTAGCTGTTTTGAGTGCCTGTTTGATGAAAGGCCCGCCACCATGCACAATTATTATGTTGTAATTTTGTTCTTTGAGTTTGGCAATATTATCAAGTACAGCTTTTTTAAGCGTATCATCACTCATTGCATTACCACCATACTTAAATAAAATTACAGGTTTTGACTCAGGATCTTCCACTTCCATATTTTAGGTTTTTGGTTCACAAATCACTTAAATGCTTCCATTAAAAGTAATGCCTTGTGCCTGTCATATCGGGCAATATTTCAGTTCTATGAATTCTGAAGTTTGCATCATACATTCATCAAACCATTGAGCCGGTTACATTGTTTAAAAAAATATCACTAAACCAGGCTTTGCGACATGTTTTTCATGAATAAACAAAACTTCTTATTTCCATTAATCTATTAAGCAACGCAATATGTAAAAATGGAAATACCACTCCCGTCAGTTACACACAAGCCCGGGTTTCATTTGAAATTATGCGAATATCCATTAGTTACCAAAAGACAGTCATCACAGACTTCACAACGGAGCAGGCTATATTACATGTTTTTGGGCAACATGCCTCGTTTGGGTAGGTATGCCAACATCTTACGCTTGTTGTCTTCGCCAGAGCCAAATGGTGACAAAGGACCTGTTTTGCCGGTCAGCCCGATTTTCCGGAATCAGCCACCTCAATACATAAAACCTGAATCAATCATCCAGCCATTTTCTGTCATGACTTGTGGCATCGTAAATGCGAAGATCAAGCTCTTGTGCTATTGTGCGTGCAGCAGAAAAAGCCTCTTTTGTGTCATAGGTCTGGAATACCGTAAGGCGCTTATTCCGTCCGTGAATCAGGTTTACCTTGATGGTTTCCTGCCGGTTATGCACTTTGGTATTGGATAATCCGGCCACGGAGCTTGCCATGGTAACTTTGAACACGGAAATGTATTTAATCTCCGGAAGTTTTTTCCACTGGCCAAAGCAGACATTTCCGATAAAACCGCCATCCCGGTAACGGTAATTTTTAAAATCCAGTTCGGTACCCTTTGTACGGACAATGAAAAACAAGGCAGCACCTGTGAGACTGACGCCACCAAACAGGAAATTCTGCATCCACATAATACCGACCAGGGCCACCAAGGTAAAAACGATGGTATACGTTACGGAACGTTTCTGCTTGTTAATAAAACGGCCGGGTGTTTTATCTGGAAATTCAGGCATAATTGTAATGTTTTCAGCAAATATAGAGTTTTTATGTGGCATTTCCCGCAGTTTACCACATTTATCTATTTTCATTCTTATGATTTACTCGTCCACAGACTTTGAATCGGGAGATGAGGTTGCCACGCAAAAAAATAATATTAGCTTTGAAAAGGAAAAGCTGCCGGCAAAGCAAACCGAAACCTGGCCTGCAGAAACCGAAATGCAATAGCGTGATGAAACTGAACAACAAAACCATTTTTTTAATCATTCTGCTGGTAGCAGCAATTCTGCGTTTTTTCAATTATTTTGAGGTCCCGTTTACACATGATGAGTTCAGTGCTCTGTTTCGCTTGCAGGTTGAAAGCTTTCGTGAGTTAATTGACACGGGGGTAAAACCCGACGGGCATCCTGCCGGCATACAGGTGTTTTTGTATTACTGGACCATGCTTTTCGGAAAAAGTGCCTGGGTGGTAAAGCTGCCTTTTACCCTTTTTGGGCTGGTATCGGTTTACCTGATATTTCGTATCGGCAGAGACTGGTTTAATGAAACTACCGGCCTGCTGTCCGCAGCTTTTCTCGCAAGCATTCAGTATACGGTGATGTACAGCCAGATTGCCAGGCCTTACATCAGCGGGCTTTTCTTTTCCCTTCTGATGGTGTATTATTTAAGCAGACTTGTTCAAACCCCGGACAAACATATGTACCGCAACCTGTTATTGTTTATTCTGGCGGCATCACTTTGTGCATACAATCACCACTTCAGTCTTTTGTTTGCTGCCATTGTGGGGATAAGCGGTCTGTTTTTGATTCCCCGAAAAATCAGAATTCATTACGTTTTGTCAGGTCTGGTGATTTTGCTTTTGTACCTTCCGCATCTGAACATTTTTTTGCATCAGCTAAAATCCGGTGGCGTGGAAGGCTGGCTGGCAAAACCCGGAAATGATTTTCTGCTGCAGTATATTTACTATTCGTTTAATTACTCGTGGATTGTTGCCGGCATCACCCTTGCAGTTGTGCTATATGGTCTGATGCAGGTAAGGCAACACAGCATCCGGTATAAATACAGCCTTGTGTCTTTGCTCTGGTTTATGCTTCCTTTTCTTATCGGATTTTTCTATTCCCGGTATGTCAATGCGGTGCTTCAGTTTTCTGTACTGATTTTCAGTTTCCCTTTTTTGTTGCTGTTTCTTTTTGGGTTCATCAAGAAACAAAGCAAAACCATTAACCTGATGCTGGTGGTCGTCATCCTGACAGCCAACACGACAAGTCTGGTTTTTGGCAGGAAGCATTATGACATATTTTATAACTCAATTTACAAAAGAGTATTGACCGATTATGATGAGATAAAACCTGAAAAGAGAAATACGACGCTGTTTATGATTGATTCAGACAGAGAGATAACGGATTATTATCTTAACACACTGGATATCGACACCAACATCAGCCTGTTTAATGAGAGGTTTGAAACCATAACGGACTTAAAAATTTATCTGGAAAAAAACCACAGGGATTACGACCAGCTTTACTTTGGCTGTTTGTCATCTCTTCGGGCCAACATTATACCTTTGATACAGGATTACTATCCGTGCAAAACCATTCAAAACAATTATTTTAAAGGACAGACTTATTTGTTCACAAAAGCATGCAATCGGGCAGATACAGTTATAGCCAGTCTCAATTTTTCCTCTCCTTTACCGGCGGGGTGGCAATCCATTGACAAGAGCCTCATAGTACCGGCACAGGGTAATCCGGATGAGTTTGTATATTCCTTGCCGGCGAAAAAAGCCTGGGGACCCTCTTTTTCTGTTCCCGTTGAGCAGGTGGTTAAAAACAGCAACAATTTTCTGGATGTTTCGGTGGATGCCAGATCAATGGAAAAGATGACAGGGATTAAACTTGTCGCCGAGTTGAAAGCAGAAGGAAGTGAAAAGGCCTTGTATTGGGGCGCCACTGATTTCTCCGATTTTGACATACCCTGCGATAGCTGCAATAGCTGGCAGCGCATTCATCATTCGGTAAAACTATCCGATGCCCGTTTGGATGATGATAGCATCCGCTTAAAAGTATACGTGTGGAACAAAAGCAGAAAACCATTTGAGATGGATAATTTCACGATTCGGCTGCGGGAAGGAAATCCACGGGTGTATGGGTTGAATGAGAAGCTGTAGGC
>CAYQMB010000115.1:0-8538 GCA_964418565.1 uncultured Bacteroidales bacterium
TGTCGTGCAGGAGAATACGAAGCTTTGCCTGACCGTATTACAACCGAAGCGTGGTAACCTGACATTGGTCGCGGCGAATTTACCGATGATGTTGCCCGCACAGGTGTAACAGCTGTAGGTGCACGGGATTTTCTGGTCGCTTTTAATGTCAACCTGAATACCACATCCACACGTCGTGCCAATGCCGTTGCTTTTGATGTGCGTGAAAAAGGCCGCAAAAAACGTGAAGGCAATACACTCACCGGCAAGCTTGTGAAAGATGAAAACGGCAAGCAGGTATGGGTTCCCGGATTGCTGAAATCTGTGAAGGCCATCGGTTGGTTTATTGAAGAATTTGGTATTGCCCAGATTTCCATGAACCTGACCAACATCAGCGTAACATCCGTACACAAGGCATACGATACCGTTTATGAGCGTGCGAATGCCCGTGGTTTGCGTGTTACTGGTTCTGAACTGGTAGGTCTGATTCCGTTGGAAGCTATGCTTGAAGCCGGACGTTACTTCCTGCGTAAGCAAAACCGTTCGCTTGGTATCAGCGATAGCGAACTGATTAAGATTGCTGTGAAATCCATGGGGCTGGATGATCTCTACGAATTCAAACCCGAAGAGAAGATCATCGAGTATGCTATGGCCAAACAGGATAAGACGCCCAAACTGGTGGGTATGAATCTTTCTGAATTCGTATGGGAAACTGCATCGGAATCCCCGGCTCCCGGCGGTGGCTCCATTTCCGCTTATATGGGTTCAATGGGTGCGGCCCTGGGTACAATGGTAGCAAATCTATCATCGCACAAACGTGGTTGGGATGATCGCTGGGAAGAGTTTAGCCAGTGGGCAGAAAAAGGCAAATATTATCATGATGAGCTGCTGAAGCTTGTGGATGAAGATACCAATGCCTTTAATAAAATCATGGATGCTTTTGGCTTGCCTAAGAAAACGGATAAAGATAAGGCTGCCCGTGCACAGGCCATTAAAGATGCTACACGTTATGCCATTGAAGTACCACTGAAAACCATGCGGATATGTTATGAAAGCATGGAGGTTATGAAAGCCATGGTTGAAACCGGCAACCCGAATTCGGTAACTGATGCGGCTGTTGGTGCTTTGGCTGCCGTAGCAGGTGTGCGAGGTGCTCATCTGAATGTGCGGATTAATACTGATGGTTTTGACGATAAGGCTTTTGTGGATAATTCTCTGAAAGAAGCAGCAGATATTGAGAAAAAAGCAAAAGCGCTGGAAGCTGAAATACTGCAGATAACTGATTCAAAAATAAGCTGATTATTGTGTATATTGGTTTAATGATTTAATAATTAAAATGCCCGCCGTCATGGCGGGTTTTTTTGTACCCTGATTTTATGTCACAGCGGCCGGCCGGTTTTGCTGCAGCCTTGTGCCATGTTGCTCCACGCGCCAGGTGGCAGGCTGGTAGCTTGCCACTGGCTGTGCCATGCTGCACACGCCTGACATGGCTGCCGGAGAAAGACCCTGTTCAGGCGAAATGTGCAGGTGGCACAGCCAGTGGCAACTAAAAGCCGAACACCGCCCCTGACTGAGGGAAGGCAGGGGGGCGCCCTGAAAATACCACAAAAAAAAGCCCGGAAAAACTCCGGACTTTCGCAGGTATGATGATTTTTGATATTATCCTTTGTCCATGGTTGCCAGAAATTCTTCGTTGCTTTTTGTCTGTGGCAGACGCTGGCGCATGAAGTTCATGGCTTCGATGGATGTCATATCGGAGAGGAACTTACGCAGTACCCAGATGCGGTTAAGCAGCTCTTTGGAGTGCAGCAGATCTTCGCGACGTGTGCTTGATGCTGTAATATCCAGTGAAGGGTATATTCTGCGGTTTGATAGGTTGCGGTCGAGTTGCAGTTCCATATTACCTGTGCCTTTAAACTCTTCGAAGATAACGTCATCCATTTTGGAGCCGGTTTCGGTAAGAGCGGTTGCCAGGATGGTAAGCGATCCGCCTTTTTCGATGTTACGGGCGGCGCCAAAGAAACGCTTGGGTTTGTGCAACGCATTGGCATCCACACCACCAGAGAGTACACGTCCTGAAGCCGGAGCTACAGTGTTGTGTGCCCGTGCCAGGCGGGTGATGGAGTCGAGCAGAATAACCACATCATGACCACATTCTACCATACGTTTAGCTTTTTCAAGCACAATGTTGGATACTTTCACGTGGCGTTCGGCCGGTTCGTCGAAGGTGGATGATACCACTTCGGCTTTTACGTTTCGGGCCATATCAGTAACTTCCTCAGGGCGTTCGTCAATGAGCAGAATCATGAGGTAAACCTCAGGGTGATTGGCTGCGATGGCATTGGCGATTTGCTGCAGGAGGATGGTTTTGCCGGTTTTTGGCTGAGATACGATAAGTCCGCGCTGGCCTTTCCCGATGGGAGAGAACAGGTCCACAATTCGTGTACTCAGGTTGTCCTGGCCGCTTCCCAGTATGTTAAATTTCTGATCCGGGAAAATGGGGGTCAGGTGATCAAAAGGTATGCGGTCGCGTACAAATTCGGGTGTGCGGCCATTGAGGCTTTTGATTTTGATCAGCGGGAAATATTTTTCGCCTTCTTTGGGCGGGCGGATGGTACCTTCGATGGTATCTCCGGTTTTCAGGCCAAAGAGTTTAATCTGAGACTGAGAGACGTAAATGTCATCGGGGCTGCTCAGGTAATTAAAATCAGAAGACCGCAGGAAGCCAAACCCATCGGGCATGATTTCGAGCACGCCGGTACTCGTAATCAGACCACTGAAGTCGAAAGGCGTGTTGTCATTGCGTTTATCCTTGCCGTTTTTCTTTTGTTGGTGTTGTTGCCTCTGATCGTTTTGCTTATAGTCTTTTTGTTTTTGCTCGCGAGGCTTTTGATCAGCCGGTTTATGGTCCCGTGGCTTTTGTTCAGCCTGCTTCTGCTGATGATCCTGTTGCTTTTTAGGGTTTTGTTTCGGATCGTTTTGTTTTTGCGGCTGATTAGCGGCTGGTTTGTCCTGCTGCTTTGGAGCGTTGGGTTTTTCTCTTTTGTCTTTTCCCTGTCGGCTGTTGTTTTCCTTTATTTTAGAAGGTGCGTTTCCGGGTTGTTTTGCAGATGAATCTGTTTTTTCGGGATGGTTGTTTTGACTTACCGTTGCGTGACGGCGATGTTTAAAATGTTTCGACTGGTTAGAATCATCTGCCTTGGCATCTTCTTTTTGTGCGTCTTTGGTATCCTGATCGCTATCTCCCTGAGATTTGGTGTTTTGTTTACCAAAGGTGATTTTATTTTGATCGGGATCAGCAGAGGCTACCTTTTCAGGTTTTCGTCGTGGCCGTGGTGATTTACGGTCTTTTTTGTTGCCTGAGTTGGTTTTATCGGAAGTGTCCGCTTTGCTTTGCTTGTTTTGGGATTCTTCAATGGCTTGTGCATCCAGAATTGCATACACCAGGTCTTTTTTGCGGTAAGCGTTTAAGCGTTTTACATTTAAACGCTTCGCTATCAATCGTAATTCCGGAAGTTTTTTTTGATTTAAATCAAGAATATCGTACATGTAACGTAAAATTAAATTATAAATTCACAATTTGGGTTTAACACTGTTTTAGAATTTCTGAGTGTTTAAGGAAAGGTGTTTCCTAAATCATTAACGTTTATTTGAATACGTGGCAAACATAGCAAATATTTTAATTGCTTCAAAAAAACTTATTAACATTTTTACCTTAAAATTGCTGATACAGAAACAATTTAGTGAATAAAGTTGTTAAACTAAAGCAACCAAAACCAATTAATCAACGTCTACGTATAAGAAAGTAAGAAGCAAAGGAGCTTAAAATATTATGAGGCAACTAAAAATAACAAGACAAATTACAAACCGCGATACCCCGGCCTTTGAGCGTTACCTGCAGGAGATCGGCAAAATGGACATGATCAGTCCTCAAGAGGAGATTGAGCTTGCCAGGCGGATAAAGGAGGGCGATAAAAAGGCCCTTGACAAATTGGTTCATGCCAATTTGCGCTTTGTTGTGTCTGTTGCCAAGCAATATCAGAATCAGGGTTTGAGTTTGCAGGACCTTGTTAATGAAGGGAACCTGGGATTGATAAAAGCTGCTCAGCGCTTTGATGAAACGCGTGGATTCAAATTTATTTCTTACGCTGTCTGGTGGATACGGCAATCAATTTTGCATGCCCTGGCAGTACAGGGGCGTATGGTTAGGCTTCCACTGAATAAGATTGGAACCATACAGAAAATAAATACGGCCAAAAATAAACTTGAACAGGAATTTCAACGTGAGCCCACGGATGAAGAAATTGCCAACCTCATGGAAATGGGCCTGGGTGATGTCAAAGATCACATGCGAAACATCAGCCGTAAGCTATCCATGGATAAACCGCTGGGAGATGAAAGTGAAGACGGCACAATGGAAGATATCATGACATCCGAAGATGATGTGACCCCTGATGATGAATTGATGCGGGAATCCCTTAATAAGGAAATAAACCGTACGCTCAGTGTGCTCAACAAACGGGAAGCTGAAATCATCAAAATGTATTACGGGCTGAATGGATATTATGCCCATTCACTGGAAGAAATTGGTGAGATTTATGGCCTTACCCGTGAGCGTGTCCGTCAGTTGAAAGAGTCCTGCATACGGCGTTTGAAACAGACTTCAAGGCATAAAAACCTGAAATCATATTTGAAATAAATCCCGCAATTTGCCGGGATTTTCTTTTCTTTGTAAATAAAAACAATGATTGTATCACCATCGCTTCTCTCCGCAGATTTTCTTCATCTTCAGGATGAAATCGCTATGCTCAATAATAGTCAGGCAGACTGGATTCATCTGGACATTATGGATGGCATGTATGTGCCTAATATTACCTTTGGTTTTCCGGTGATATCACAAATCAATAAGGTGGCCGAAAAACCTCTGGATGTGCATCTTATGATTGAACAACCAGAGCGCTATGTGACAGAGTTTCGTGATGCCGGTGCTGACATTCTGACAGTGCACTATGAGGCCGTTACTCATTTGCATCGTTGTGTACAACAGATTAAAAATGCTGGCATGAAAGCCGGTGTATCACTGAATCCCCATAGTCCGGTGCATTTACTGGAGAGCATATTGCCGGAAATTGATCTGGTATTAATTATGTCGGTTAATCCCGGATTTGGCGGTCAGTCGTTTATAACGGAAAGTATGACTCGCATTCGTCAACTGCGCGAGCTTGCCGATCAAAAAAATCCTGACCTCATTATTGAAGTGGATGGAGGCGTGTCGCCTGACAATGTTGATGAGCTGCAAAGGGTTGGTGCAAATGCTGTTGTAGCAGGGTCAGCCGTTTTCAAAAGCGATGATCCGAAAGAAACCATACGGAAACTTAAACACGGATAAGGTTTCATTATTATTCACAAAAAAAGAGGCCGAAGCCTCTTTTTTTTATTCTTTGCCATCAACAAAATCCCGGAGATATTTGTAATTGCCGGTCAGTTCGCCATCTTTGCAAATGCTGGCCCGCATGATTACTTCGTTGTCGGGATTATCTGCATCAAACAGGTGAGGGAATACCCTTTCGATTAATGTATTGCCAAAATCTTCGGAGGCATCCCGGGGCAATTCACCCGGCAGGTTGTCAACGGCCATAACCGAGACATTGTCTTTTTCAAACGCATCACTTTCCTCTTCTGTCTCCGGATTGTATCCGTAAAACGGATCGGCAATGGTTGATGCCCTGAGGGTGGAGGGGATGGGGTCTTTGATATCGCAGGATACATCAGCAATAATTTTCAGCTTGAAGTCCTTTTCCCTGTAATCCTCCGGTTTAAGAAAGGCAGGGCTGTTCTGATCCCAGAAATGACTTGCAATCCACATGTCTGCAACTTTGCTGTATTGTTTGAATGTAGATTTGTAATCCTGAGGGTTATCAAAAAAGTGCGGAAATGATTTCCAGCCACCCTCTTTGAGTTCGACATACTGATCTGCATCAATCTGACAAACAGCCGGCTCGTCAAATGTTTCATTTAAAAACTCTTCCGGACTGACATTGTAAAGGTTGAGAGGTTCCAGGGTTTCCATGGCACCACTGGCAACGCGACCACCGCCGGTAATGAGAATTTTAAAGCGTGGTGGAAAAATAACACGCTCTGCTTCATGCAGCATTTCCTGCATGTCAAAGCAATCTTTGGCACGCGTCAGATCGTAATCACCAGAGCGTTTACCCCAGGCGATGAGGCCGTTGTATGCTCCAACAATGCCTGCCCAACGCCCGAATGCCACGAGCCTTAAACCATGATCATCGGTAAGGCATTCGTGATCAATCATCTGAATGTTGTTTTTAACCATCGCCTGCAAAAGCGGACGGTTGTAATCTTGTTTTTTATGAGTGTGGGAAAAGAAAAGGTATTTTTTCCCGGGGATGAGCGTGGGGATATCCACTTCTTTTACGCCCATCAGAATGTCGCAATCTGACAAATCTTCCTGCATGGTGATGCCAAGGCGTTCGTATTCCTCATCTTTGAAACAGCGTAAATCGCTGGGCTGTACCACAACTTCTACATGGGGAAACTGCTCTTTAACTTTCATAACCTGAACGGGGGTGAGCACGACCCGGCGGTCAGGTGGCGTTTTGGTCTCTTTGAGTACACCAACTTTTATTGTGTTCATAAACGGACGATTTAAAATCTGTTTAAAATTACAGTTAAATTTATGCTTTTCCAAAGGTCAGAATTCTTTCGTGTTTTCAAAACGTATTTGCCGCAACTGAAATGACTGATTAGCAGGTGTATGTTTGATTATTGTGTTTTTTAACCAAAATCCCGCAAGGGTATGTTATTTTTTTTTGCTGTCTTCTTTGTGGATACAACCTTTATGATGTGATTTGGTTTTATGATACAAAAACCGTACATTACATATCCCTTAACCAAACCTAAAAACGTCATGAAAACTAAAATTCTGATTATTTTATCCGTGTTATTCTGTCTTGGGGTTTCCTGTGATTCTGAAAGCAAAAAAGAAGCCAATGAATCTGCAGAGCCCAACAACAAAATTGAAGAGGCTAATGCCATCGTACCCGGTGCTGAATTCAGCATGCAGATTCATCCCAAAGAAGATGTAGACTGGTATATGATGGAAGCTCCCGGCAAGGGGTATATCAAAACGATGTCCAATGCTGTACCAGAAGATCTTGATGTACAGGTACGTTTTGCTGAATACGATGAGTGGGGTGAAAAAAAGGAAAAGTTCCTGACGCCCTTTCTTAAATTGCCCGGAGCGTTTGCCGTGCATGAAGCTGATACCTTCTATGCAATGGTAGCTGACCGGTGGAATGAACATGCGTCGGAGGATTCCTTCAAAGTGAAGTTTGAATTTATCGAAGAGTTTGATGAGTACGAACCCAATAACAATCGGGAGTCTGCTCACAAAACCCAGACTGGTAAAACCCATAAATCAGCCATATTCCCAAAAGGAGAGGAGGATTGGTTTAAGATAACAACAGACACGTCCGGATATATCAGAGTGACTGCCAAAGATGTACCTGAAGCACTTGATCTTGCAGTGTGTGTCGCTACATACGATGAATTTGATCCGGAGAACTCCAAAACAATAAAAGGGAAGAAGGAATTGCCGCATAGTGTAGCTCTTCCTGAACCGGGTGTATATTACCTGGGTATTTGTGATCGCTGGAACGAAAACGCTTCGGAGGAGCTTTTTACATGGAAGGCTGATTTTATCCCTGAAATGGATGAATATGAACCAAACAATGACTACAGCAAGGCCAAAATTATTGATGTGAACGATACGATTCAGGTTGCAATTTTCCCCACAGGGGATAAGGATGTTTTTAAAATTCATCCCAAACAGAGTGGTGCTTTGTCTGTTATGGCTGCAAAAAATGAGGACATTGAAGCGTCGGCTGGTTTGTATTCCCTGGATGAAGCGGGAAATGAGCTCAATGAACTAAGGGGAATAGATGCCCTGCCCGTGAAATTTGATATAGAGGAAGCAAATAAGGATTATTACATCATAATTCGGGACAGATGGAACGAAAATGCCGATATGTCAGTCTTTGATCTTGTGCTTTCCTTCGAATCCAAATAGTATAAGTGATAGTTATGCAGTGTTTTATGGGGCAGAGGCATTGAGCCTGAAAATTTGTTTGGCTTTGTGCGGGTTTAGCATTATTTTTGCAATATAATTGTTACCCCATTTACCGGGGCTGAAATGGTATTGACAGCAAGGTAAATGGATGAGTAAGCATGCCGGGCCATGTGATTAAGCCCGTCATCAACTGTTCACACACTTTTTAAATGGCGAAGATAACTACGCTCTCGCTGCGTAACCGAATCACAGTAAGTTATGCCTAATCGCGGCACAAGGTGCCACGACGAGACATTCCCCGGAAGGATTAGCCTGATTCCGACCGATCAGGGAGTGCAGAAAATTTCAGGCTATCTGTTTTTGTGTTCCGCGAAAACAGAGACATTTAAGGAACTAAGGATGTGCCCAGGGTGCTTGTTCCCGTTCACATCCCGACAAACGAAAACAAGCTACGCATGTAGAAAGCT
>CAYQMB010000116.1:0-8408 GCA_964418565.1 uncultured Bacteroidales bacterium
CGAAATCACCGTTTCCGCCGGAATGTCAGAATAAGAATCAGTATAAACACAACGCCGGCGGCACCCCACAGCACGTACCGCAACCATGCCCAGATGCCGGGCTGGCTATCCAGCCAGGCGGCGTAATCCACCGGCAGGCGCGCCGGTCTTCCCTTACCGTAAATGATGCTCCAGTTGCCTGCGCTGTCGGTTGCAGCAAAAGCATTGTTAATCTCCAGGCTGAAAAGTGAGTCTTCGGGGAAATTCATACGATCAGCATTCCATGAAAAGCGGGAAATGATGGCGCCGGAGCTGTCGGCAAGAATCACATGATCCTGAGCTTTGTTCATCAGGCGGCCGCTGCTGTCACGCACAACAACGCAAGACTGAGCGGGAATGCTAAGTACTTCCGGAAGGTAAAACTTTCCGCTGCGGGTTTCAATAAAACCGCCCCGGATGCTCTGATTCTGCTGAGAGAGATTTAAAATTTCAAACCAGTTGCTCAGGCCATTGTCCGCATCCGCAAGAAAAAACACTTCAGAGAGTATGATGGAATCAGCCAGGGGACTGTCCGGAAGTTTAACAGCTTCAATCACCAGCTCATTCACCATGCCGCTGCTGTTGGTGAGGGTACGCGTGTTTTCCATGGTCCAGCCGGCATTCAGGTCAAGCACAAGACGAAAACTGTCAGGGTCAATGCTGTCCGGATGAAAAGCATACTGAAGCCGTGATGTCTGGAGAGAGTCATGCAAAATACTCCCTGCCTTTTGCGGCTCCAGGCGGATATTCAGTGGTGAGCGCTCATTTTCCTGACTGTAACCTGTATTTAACAGGCATAAAAGGAAAATCAAGCTCAGGTATACGCGTTTTGTTTTTATCATACTCGGTATATGTTTCGTTCTCCCAGGCCGGTACGTTGACGTTGTGCTGCATAACCGGATCAGCAAGGGATTTGTATTTCAGCATTTTTTCATACGAATTGTCTTTAAAACATTCCGGATGGCCTTTGTATTCATGTATCGCTCTCAAACGGTACTGTATGTGACTGCTTTCATCACGGTATTTGTACACATACACCAGAATATAGGATGCTTTGCTGATGCTCACCTCTCCGTTTTCGCGGCGAAGCTGAAGATGCAGCAAGGCACCGCCATCCGTGCGTTTAAAATACATATTTGAAATGAGATTTCCAAGCGACCAGGCGACAAAACGCTCATCTTTACTGTCCTGCTCCCATTCCATAGGCTGCAGCACGTGGGGATGCGCCCCGATGATGTAATCCGCGCCCCAGTCTGTCAGTTTGGTTTTCAGATTCTTTTGTTTTGATGATGGAAAGCTCTGATATTCATTGCCCCAGTGCATAAACACCAGTACCTTATCGGGATTTTTACCTTTTGCGGCCTCAATTTCTTCTTTCATACGCACTTCGTTGATCCAGCCCATCATGCCAGGTGACGGCCATGCGTTTGAACCGTACGAATAGTTGAGTACAGCAATGCGGATGCTGTCTTTTTCAAGCATAAGCGGGGTAGTCTGTCTGCGCTCCTCATCCGATCGCCAGGTGCCTGTGCAAAGTACCTGTAGGCTGTCGAGCATATCCAGCGTACTGATGCAACCAGCTTTCCCGCGGTCAAAGGCATGGTTGTTTGCTGTAACCAACACATTAAACCCGGCTTGTTTCAAATCGAGGCCCAGCTTCTTCGGTGCTCCGAAACTGGGATAGCCTTTAAAGGGCTTCACACCGAGCGGTGTTTCAAGGTTTCCGATGGTGAAATCTGCTGCCTTGAGCAGATGATCAATATCCTCAAACCAGACTTTAAAGTTCCACGATGAGTCTTCGGGATAATAAGCTGAACGCAACTGATCGCCATGCGTCATGATATCACCCGCAAACAGTAAATCCACTCTCCCGTCATCCTGAGCCGCTGTCATTATACCTGCCAGCAGCAATCCTGTCAGCCACACTATTTTCTTCATACATTTCTCAGCTTAAAAATGCGGTATTTTGCCAGTCCCCACCTTTGAAACCGGTATTTGAATGATGTGCCCAGCACACCAAGTCCGTATTTGGCAGACCTGCGAAAGTTGATTGATGATGCTTCGTCGAAATATTTTGTCGGGCATGTGATTTCAGCAATTTCGTAACCTGCAAAAAATATCTGCGCGATCATCTGATTATCAAATACAAAGTCATCGGAGTTGGCATGGTAGTCGATGCGCCTCAGCACCTCAGCAGAAAAAGCCCGGTAACCGGTATGGTATTCGGAAAGCTTCTGGCCGAGCAGCCAGTTCTGAACCAAAGTAAGCAGGCGGTTGGCAACATACTTGTAAAAGGGCATTCCGCCTTTCAGAGCTCCTTTTCCAAGGATGCGTGAACCGAGAACCACGGGGTAAACATCTCTGGCAATCAGGTATGCCATACTTTCAATGAGGCGCGGCGTATACTGATAATCAGGATGCAGCATGATAACAATGTCAGCGCCAAGCTCCAGGGCTGTGTCGTAGCAGGATTTCTGGTTACCACCATAGCCTTTATTTTCCTTGTGTGTGATGATATGTCTGATCCCGAGAGACTTACCAACATCAACCGTATTGTCACTGCTTTTATCATCCACAAGAATCACTTCATCCACCACATCCTGCGGAATTTCATGATAGGTTTTTTTCAGTGTGCGTGCAGCGTTGTATGCCGGCAGCACAACGGCTACTTTTTTATTCTTTATCATAATCCACGTTCTTAACGTCGTCTTCCGGTTTTCGAACACAAAAAACAAAGCCGTTTTTTTTGTACAGCACAACAAGATCAGGATGTTTTTCACGTTCGGCCTGCAATTTATGAATTTTTGTCACAAAATAAGCAGGTTTATCGAGTTTTGCGTTGAGTTTCCACCATGTGCTGCGATGCGTTTCCGGCTCCGGTTTACGTGTATAAAACAGGTGCGCGTAAGATTTAAACCCAAGCGGTGCAACGTACACATCCTCTTCCTGCAGGGATTGATAAAATTCAATGGCAGCATGCTGGCTGTACCGCTCTACCCGCGGTGTTACAAAAAGTGCTGCAGCGTACACAAAGATTACGCATCCGATCAAAAAGGGATAAATTGCCGTTTTGTGTTGCCGTTTTTTAAACAAGATCAGCGTCCATATCAGGCCTCCAATCAGGAAAACACCAACAAAGCCTTCAAAACCAAGCCATCCGGCATCAGCCTGCAGATTGGCCATAGCAAACGGATCTTTAATCAAGCCATTTTCAATGATTCTGTGCTTAATGGCATCAAAAAAGGGCAGTGCTGCTACCATCAGGGCATATATACCGCTCATTATACCCAGCACAATTTTCATCCACAGCGGAAAACGGTAATTACGGTACTGAATGTTCATGATAACATAAGCCGCCAGGAAGCTTACCGGGAACCAGGCCAGGGATGAATAATGTATGATTTTGGTATTGACGATGGTAAACAAAATCATAACCGTCCAGAAAAGAATTTTCATCAGGCGGCGGAATGCAGCTTTCTCATCTGTGCCACGGGTGCGCCTGAAGCCTTTCAGCGCAATGACAGAAGCCGGGAACACTCCGATAAAAACCACCACAAAATGATACAGTAAAAAGCCGCCATGACCAGCATCTTCGGTGCGAAACAGGCGAATCTGATACTGAATGAAATCCACTATCATTTGAGATTCGCCTTTGAAAAGCATCAGCAGGAACCAAAACCCACCGGTAATGCCGGTAATAAGCAGAAAAAGCAGCACGTCATACCATTTAATCTGCACGCGGAACCGCACAAATATCACATAAATAATAGCCGCCAGTCCGACAATCAGTGCACCCACCGGGCCTTTTGTCAGTACCGCCAGTCCGGTAAACAAGGCTGCCAGGGAAATCTTAAGCGTATCCCGCCCGCGGAAATACCGAAACAGGTAATACAGCCCCAGAAACATAAACAGGTTGAACCAGGGATCAATTATGCCGGTTTTGAAATAAAAAAACGGGAAAAAGGATGCCAGGTAAACCAAAGCCCACAGAAGGCCAAAACGCTTATTGTACAAGCGGCTGCCGATGTTGTAAAAAACCAGCAACGTAAATATTCCGCAGATTGCATTGGGAAAACGGGCCGCAAATTCGTTGACACCAAAAAGTTTCATTGACAAGGCCTGCATCCAGATAAAAAGCGGTGGTTTTTCCCAGAAGGTCTGATAATCCACCTGAACTTCGAGGTAATTACCGGTTTCCAGCATCTCGCGTGCCGATTCGGCAAAATTAATTTCATCCCAGTCGAACAGGTGCACCTGCCCGGTAAAGGGAATAAAAAGCAGAGCTGATATCAGGATGATCAGCAGGCGTATTTTGGTATGAGAAAGCTGTTTAAGTTTCATCGTTTCATCAGGTTAATAAACGAGCTGTCAAGCCAGGCTTTGTTCCAGCGTTTTTGCATGCGCCAGAATGCCAGAGCAGCGATAAAGCCCAGCAATCCTCCGGCAAATGTATCCATCAGGAAATGCTGAGAAAGGTAAACACGGGAAAAGGCTGTCAGTGCAGCCAGCAGAAGCAGCGGAATCTGCAAGGCCTTTTTATTTGAGATCAATGCCAGAGCGGTAAACACAGCCCATGCCGAGGCTGAATGCCCGGACGGAAAACTCAAAAAGGAATGGTAATTAACACCATCCACCAGGTTCAGATCTATGCCCTGCTCACTAAAATATTTTACCGGCCGCATGGCTCCTGAAAAAGCCAGGTGTTTAAGCAATTGCACCAGCAAACCGGAGCTCAGAAAAGCCAGAGCGGTAAAAAGCGCATAGCGAAAGCGAAAAAGGGCAGCAATCAGAATCACGGCAAGGGCAAACAGCCCATCCCCCATCCATGTTATAACATGAAAAATGCGGTCGCCTGTTAAACAATGCCGGGCATCAACTGCCAGGTGAAAGCTTTCTTTACCGGTAAAAATCAGTACCAGTAGCTTTGCCAGCAATATAAACATACCGACTGTCAAAACAAAGCGATAGTTCCCACGTGTTTCTGTATGTTCCATACACAATGATTCAAGGCCAAAGATAATAAAAGGCGCTCAGATTAAAAGTAAAATGATTCTACTCTACTTTAGTTACATTTGTTGATCTCCCTGATTACGCACTTTATTGTATTGCGCAAAATACCGGTTTGCATTCTGCACATCGCCCAGTGTTTTATACGCATTACCGAGGAAATACAAGGCCTGCAGGTTTTCGGGTTGTTTTTCCAGCACCTGCTTAAAATAGCCGATGGATTTTTGCACATCACCGGCGTTCTGCAGCGTAATACCGATGTTCAGCACAGCCTGCATATCGTTGGGTTTCAGCTCATGCACTTTCTCAAAGCAGCGTAAAGCCTCTTCGTAATTTTGTGACTGACCGTAAATCACACCAAGGTCTTTCCAGGCATCCACATAACCGGGTTTAATTTCAAGGGCTTTTTGGTAAAGCGGGATGGCTGCGTCAAACTCATTTTTAAAACGCGCCAGCATCTGCCCGTGCACGCGGTAGACTTCGGCCATTTTCGGTTTAATTTGCTCCAGTTTTTTACAGACGGCGATCACTTCATCAGGCGTATTGGGTGTGTTATCATTGGCCATCAGACCGATCACCTGTGGCAGCACAAGCTTTGTATTACCAATTGCGTGGGTATGCACCGGCCTGCGTTTGAGAATTTCGGCATACCAGTTGACGGCAGCCACCACGTCATTGTTTCTCTGGAAGTGGGCGTTGCCAAGCAGCAGCATAGCATCCACATAATCGGGATGAATTTCCAGTGCCCGGTTCAGATAAGCAATGGCCTGATCAAGCATTTCGTTGGATTTCTGCTTATCCTTAACGGATTTGGCTCTTTCAATCAGTTTACCACCGGCAGAAGTGTTGCTTTTTGCAGAATTCACCGAGGTTTTCACATCCGTGGTGAACAGAGTGTAATCGTTTTTCCAGGCCTGATTTCTGGCAATTGTTTTCACCGAATACAGTCCCATAATCGCCACCAGAACAATTGCTGCCACATTTTTCAGCACAGGGCGGTCCTCACGCTCGCGATTGGCCACATAATCCACAATCAGAGCGATAAGCAAGACAAAAGCCAGGGAGGAAAAATAGATAAAGCGTTCATTCATAAACGATCCAACCGGGAAAAATATATTCGACACAACAGAAAGCGGTGCCAGGTACATGATGCTAATCAGACCTGCCATTTTCAGCCAGGGTTTTGCCTGCTTTTTCAGAAAAGCAAACAAAGCCCAGAACATGACAACAACCAGGGCCAGATGGATGATCAGCGAAAGCAATGGCAGTCCCTCACCCAGACTCATGTATTCAATGTGAAACGGATAATAATCGTATGTAAGCGGATGGGGGAAAAACAGCAGGCGCAGATACACCAGCAAGGTAAACATAATAGTTCCCATACGTTCAGACCCTTCGGCAAGGAGGAAAGGGTTGTTCATCAGCTCCTGCGCGATCTGGTCGGTGCCACTGCTGCCCCAGCCCAAAACCGATTGCCTGATAAGCAGAAAAACCACACTGGCAGCAAACAGGCTCAGGAAGGGTTTGATGTGCTTTTTTAACGATTTCTCCTTAAAAAACAAACCCGCTACCGGAATAACAGCCAGCCAGGTAATGGCATTTTCTTTGGAAAGCAAACCGGCAAACATGGCCACAAAGGCCAGCACAAGGTATTTGGTCTTTGGATTACCGAGGTACTTCAGATAGGCAAATCCTGCCAGCAGTGCTCCCAGAAAGGACATGATTTCATCCCGCCCCTTGACGTTGGCCACTACTTCGGTATGAATCGGGTGTGCCATAAACAGCAGTGTGGCAACCAGTGGGATATTGAGCCAGGGATATTTTTTCGGTTTGGGAAAGAGGTTTTTCAAAAAAAGATATAGCACAAAAGCCGTAAGGATGTAATACAACACATTGAAAAAATGGTATTTGGCAGGACCTTCACCAAAGATTTCCTTTTCGATGGCAAACATGGCAAAACTCAGCGGGCGATAGCGACCACCGGCAACCAGTTTTTTCTCTTCCTGAATCTGTTCGGCTGTTTTACCCTTGTATGAACTCATCCAAAATCCGACAAAGCTGTCGTATTTAAATATATCATCAACACCCTGCATTCCTTGTTGGGTAAAAACATTCTGGGTAATAGCGATAGCGTCATCCAGGGCATACTCATGTTTCAGGGTATTGCCATACAGGATAAACCCGAGAATGGCAAACAGAATAAAGGCGTGCAGATTCTTTAAACTGCGGGGCTTAGCGGGTTGGTTTTTGTTTTGACTCATAGCATCAGGCTTTGCCCAAAAGTAAAAAAAAGCCGGAAACCATGCAAGGCATCCGGCTATGAGCCACTATTTTTTGGGTTTCAGCTTTTCAATTGCCTTTTCGGCAGCAAGCAGTTTATCTTTCATCTCATCGATGTCTTTCATGGCTTTTTTACGATGCGTTTCCAGGGCTTCTTCCTGTCGTTTTTCCACGGCATTAACTTTCTCATCCTCGCGTTTTACGGCAGCTTCGTGGGCATCCTCAACCTGCTTTTTGATTTTCACAACATGCTTGTCGATCTTATCCCCAAGCTCTTTATGGGTGACATCTGATGCCGTTTTGTTCTCATTGATTTTATCCAGCAGATCCTTTTTGGCAGCATCAATTCGCTGATTTGTGGTGGATTCTTTATTGGTGATATTGTTTTCAATATCCGTTTTCAGAGCCAGCAAATCGTTCTCAATTTTTTCAATCATTTCTTTTTTGAGTTTCCGCATTCTGCCACCACGGGTAACCCATTGAATGATCACCAACACCAGCAATATAAAAACAAGACCTGCCAATCCGAAAAGAAACATCTGCATATCATCAATTTGCTGTTTCATGCTTTTGTTTTTTTCCACAGCTTCTTCGAGTGGATTCAGATCTTCAGCGGTAAGAAACTGACTGGCAACATCGGATTTTATGCCCTGTGATTCCAGACGGATAGCCTGCACCATGCTGTCCATTTGTGTCATTTTTGCATTCATTGTTGAATCTAGCTTCACAATGGCTGTGTCAACTTCAGCGTTGATATTGTCCATTTTATAAAGCACCTGATTTTGTTTTCGCTCGTACACCTGAATTTTGGATTTTAATTGTTCAAACTCACTTCGTGTGGGTGGTTCGTTAAAATCATCCTGAGCATGTGCAACAATTGGTAAGCAAAAAAACATTGCGATTAATACGTGTAGTAATTTTTTCATTGTATTTAGGTTTTTATAGGTTCGCCTTGATTATTATATTGTATTTATGCATGCGGCATCATGTATTAATGCCATTTTCATAACTAACACTTACAGAATGTCAATGTTTTGTCTTCAGAAAATAATCATGTATATTGGCACAAAAACAACATTATGAAACAGGTCATCACTATCCTC
>CAYQMB010000117.1:0-8324 GCA_964418565.1 uncultured Bacteroidales bacterium
TGCTCATTCCATTTATCCCAGCGTTTGCCGTTAATTTTTATGAGTTTGCCGTTATTGTATTTGTATACCATAAACAAACTGCCGTCCATGTGGTATTTTTGCCAAATGCCATCTTTGCGTCCCATGATGTATTTGCCGCGCAGTTCGGGTTCTCCGTTAATGTACCAGTCCTGATGCAGTCCGTCCGGTTCTCCGTTTACAAATTCGCCTTCAAAAATCAGGGTTTCACCATTGTAATAATGCTTCCACATCCCGTTTTTCAGACCCAGTTCATAAAACCCGATTTCTGTATGATCACCAACATTGTAATACCATTTTCCGGTTTTGTCACCATCAAAATAATCACCGTGCTGAATGGTATCTCCCTGCATGGAAAGCTCTGTAAATTCACCTTCCCGTTTTCCTTTTCGATAGTGTTCTATACGCAGTAAATTTCCTTCGGGATAAAACCATTTCCATTCCCCATCGGGTTTGCCTTTTTCGTAATTTCCGATTTGTTCAACGTCTCCGTTGATGAAGAAAAATTTCCAGGTACCGTGGCGCACACCATCTCTGAATGCCCCTTTTGCCCTGGCTTCACCACCCGGAAAATAAAATGTCCACACCGAATCCTTCTGTCCGGTTTTGCTCAGGCTGCCTTTGCCTTCAAGCTCACCCTGACGGTTGTATTCCATGGCTTTTTTTAGCTTGCCGGATTTGGTGTAGCTTTTGTGCATGCCTACGGGGATACTGTCAAGAAATGCACCTTCGTATTTAATGTTTCCGTTGTTGTGATAGGATTGTTTTAATTCTGCCTCTAATTCTGCGGCTTCTTTGCTGGCTGTTACAAGTTCGCCGAGGCGATACTGTTGTTCTTTGGTAATGTTTCCGGACTTATCATATTCCCGGTATGTTCCGTTAAGTTTACCGTTGACGTAATACGCTTCGGTTTTCATTTGTCCGGAATCATAAAAGTCTACCCACCGGCCTTTTTTTTGCCCTTCACTGTTGTGGCGGTTTACCATGGAAGTTTCCACCAGAAAACCGTTAAAGTATTCGTAGAGATTAATCACTTTTCCTCCGGCATTGTATTGTTTGCCCAATCCATGCTTTTTTCCGGATTCATATGGATAAGTAAATTTTAGGTTACCGGTAGTTTTATCGTAATAATATGAAATCCCGTTTTGTTTTCCGTGGTAGTAAAGCTCTTTTGAAAGCAGAATGTTTTTGATGCTGTCTTCTGTTTTGACAAGCTTATAATTAAAGCTATACCCGTGTTTTTCTCCTGACTTGTAGTTAATTTTTTTTGTCAGATGCCCGGATTCATCGTAAAATTTCCAGACGCTGTCAAGTTGATGGTTTGTCCGTTTGCCTTCTGACCGTAGCTGGCCGTTGGGGTAATAATTTTTCCAGTAGCCTTCGGGCTGCCCGTTTTCCATATAGCCCTCGCTGCTTTTTTGTCCGCCGGGATAATAAAACACATTGTACCCGTTGGGATCAATGTCTTTTTCCTGAGCCTGCAGGCCTGAGAAAGCTAAAATGGTTGCTATGAGAATTAAAAATTTCCGCATTCGATAACAAATATGGTACTAACAAATAGAATAACGTAATAATTTGTTTAAATTTATGTTTTAAATGTGAAAATTAAAAAATTAATGTTTATGAACTGTTTATTGATTAGTAATTCAACCATGGCCGGAGAGCCGTATCTCGACTATCCAAAGCATGATATTGCTGAATTTCTGGGTAAAGAAAAGGTGACAGCACTTTTTATTCCATACGCCGGTGTGGCTTTTAGCTGGGATGAGTATGAAACCAAGGTGAAAACCCGCTTCAATGAGGTTGGACACGATATTGTAGCCATCCACAAGTTTGATGATCCGGTTAAAGCGGTAAAGGAAGCCGACGCGATTGTTATCGGTGGTGGAAATACATGGAACCTGCTTCGCGAAATGCGGAAAAACAATCTGCTGGAGCCCATTCGTGAAAAAGTAAAAGGCGGAACGCCCTACATCGGGTGGAGTGCAGGATCCAACGTAACCTGTCCTACCATCAAAACAACCAACGATATGCCCATCATTGATCCCGAAGGAATGGATGCGCTGAATCTTATTCCGTTCCAGATCAACCCGCATTTCCTTGACAAAAAAGCCCAGGGACATGGTGGTGAAAGCCGCGAAGACAGAATCAACGAATTTCTGGTACTCAATCAAAATATGCCGGTTGCCGGTTTGCGCGAAGGGTGTATGTTTATCGTAGAAGGTGATAAATTGCGCCTCAAAGGCATTCATCCCCTGCGGCTGTTTAAATACGGTGAAGAACCCCGCGAAATTGAAACCAGTGAGGATTTTACCTTCCTGATGAAATAAGTTTTTCTGACATAACATTTGTGAAAAAGCATCCTGCGGGGTGCTTTTTTATTTATCCCCGGGAAGATAAAATTCAATGTCGTGCTTCTTACATTGCTGCAACAGGTATTCCAGCTTTGCCGGCTTAAGTTTGTAATCGCCTTCTTTTTTGCTGATGTCATGGGCATGCAATACCAGCATGCTGTTTTCTTTTGCAGCGCGCTTCAGCCCATACAGTAAATCCAGGCGACCGATGCGGTAGTTTTCATCAATCCCGATGGCGCGTAATTTTACAGGTTTGCTTTTGCTGATGTAAAAACGATCGGCTTTTGGCAGAAACACATGTTCCCAGTTCCAGTCGGCGTAACGAACACTCAGTCCTTTGCTGATTAACAAACTGTCAACATCCGCACGGCCTTTGCCAAAAGGGTAAGCATAGGAGGTGATATCAATGCCGTGTTTGGCAAACAGCCTGATGGCCGGCAGCACTTCCAAATGGTAATAATCTGTGGGTGTCTCAAAAGATGCTACATGCTGATGATGCATGCCATGGGAGCCGATCATATGCCCTGCTGCCTGAAGTTCTCTGAGTTTTTCAAAATCATCTTCGTTTAGTTCCGCCGGCCGGGTGACATAAAAACACAGCCTTGCATTGTATTTTTCATACAAATCCATGTGGGCATACCAGGAGTCAATGTACTGATCATCAAAACTCAGCATAACTTTTCCTTTATGCTGTTCAGGAAAATCTGTGCAGGATTGCAAAATCACAAGCAGAGGCAAGAAAACCAGGAGGTATGTAAAGCGGTAACGCATAAAGCAAAGGTAATGATTTTCGCGATAGATGCTGGTATGCGAATTTTGCAGGCAACGTTTTGTAGGTATGAGTTATATTTTGTACCTTAGTTTGCGATAATGCCAGAGCCATGCTAAGAGAATTTCATGCCGGTGGCAAGTTTCACCGCGGGCAGTTTGTAAAAGAATAATTTTTTTAGAATTTAAATACTTCCCTGATTATACGATCATTATTATGTCAGACAATGTACTTAGTATTTTAGCAAAATAACGATATATCATCTGCTATATATTAGAAAAAAAACAGGTATAAATACCAGACAAAATTAATATATACTGTATTTATACCTGTTTTTCAGTATTTTTTTGTTTTCTTTTTGATATTTTGGTTGTTTTGTCCATGAGGATGGTTTTTATTACATATTTTAGACAAAATAACAAACAATTAATTAAACACTAACTAAAAAAAATCAAAATGGAAAAGCGAAAAATTGCACTTTTAGGTACTGCAGTGTATTTTGCAGTTATTTTAAATTTACTGAGTGTTAGGCCTTTGTCTGCTCAAAAATCAATTATGGAAAACAGTACTTTTACTACAGATACTGTGCTTGACCTGCAAACAAGATATGTAGGAGAATGTAATGGTTTTACAATATCGGGGCAGGCCCAATTGTATTCAGAAAATAGTATGATACGTGTAACTGTGGATGATGAAGATGGATACACTTATTTGGTTTTTGAATCATATCCTCTTATAAGTGATGGTAGTATTGATTATCTTCCTGCTAATGGTGAAGAGACTATGGTATTGCCTAATAACAGCAGGCTAAAGAAAATGACTATATATCTACGGAATAGTGAATTGAACGTTGATCGGATGGATTTTTTGAAGGAAAAGCGGTTGAGTTATGAAGATTCATACATTGAACATAAAACACAAGTTTGTCAGGAAAAAGTTGAACGTATTAATTCAAATTTGACAGAAAACGGTGCTTTGTGGAGAGCTAAGGTTTCAGATTATGCTCTAATACCCTTTGCCTTAAAAGCTGTGCATTTTGGGGGTAATGATTATATTCCTGATGGGTATGAATTTTATGGTGGCGGAATTTTTCATAATTCAATTGATTCACTGCCACAAAACCCCAATAACTTGCCATATCCATTTACAAATGAAGAGGGTGAGGTAGAACCTGGGACATTTGTTAAACAATGTGAATTTGACTGGAGAAAAGCGCATGATGCGAACCTACCATCAAGTGGCTATTTTGATGAAAACGATGACTACCTTGAAGAAGGTAATGGTTGGATGACACAAATAAAGAATCAGGTACGGTACTCTGGCGGTTCTCCTGATTTCGTATTTCCTAATACACGTACTTGTTCTAACGGGTGTTTTATTTTTGCTCCCGTTGCCGCACTTGAAGCTACTATGAACCTACAGTATGCATATCATTTGGATTTGGACTTAAGTGAGCAGTGGGCAATGGAAACCGGGTATAATGAGGCGAATGCTCAATATAATTGTGGTACCTGCATGGATGAATACATCAACCGTGTTGAGTCAATACGAACAATACAGGATGGTGAACATTATTACTTAAACGATACGATATATGAAAATGGAAATTTTCACGTATTGGATAGTGTATTAATAATTGGTGATGAAAATTCCGATGCCGATACTGTGCCAATGGTCACTGAAATGGATGTTTCACAAGAATATGAATATGAGCTTGATTCTACAATGACTGTATTATTTCATGTTGGTACGTATCCTTTAAAAGCAGGTGAAATGTTGTATGAGAATATCCTTTATATGGTGAATGATGTTGGACACGGTGGTAAATCTAATAGAATATTATCAAACATTATAAATCATAATATCATTGATGAGGAACGTCTGCCATGGCAAGACACGATTCTATTTGGTGATTTAGACCCTGAAGATGAAAACTTGCCTCCATATTATGCCGCTTCACTTAATTCATTTTTTTCACCAAATAATACTATGGCAGTAAAAAGAGCATTGTTAACCCATGGTCCGGGAGCTGCAAGACCACGAAGCGGTCATATTTGTGCATTGGTGGGCTATGGTAAGCTGGAATTAGGAGATACAATACATCCGACAGGTGGATGGTCTGCATCTGGCCCTCTTGTGATCAACGAGGAGTCTCCATTTATAAATCAAGAGTATTGGATTTTTAAAGAAAGCAAAACACCAACATGGGGTGACAATGGATATGTTTATATAATAAGGTCTGGAAATTTAGGATGGTATGATGCAGTGTTCATTGATGGAGAAATCAGGGATACGTTGACGACACCAGAATTAAATCCCGATTTTATATATGATAAGGATGGTGATGGTTATTGCTTCTGGGGTTCTGATGAAAAACCTGAGGGTTGTGATACTTGTCCTGATACCCCAGATTGTAATGATAATGACCCATTGATACTTGGACTAGATTCTTTTTATCGCTGTAAACCAGATTGTCAGTTTGCTGACTTGGTTAAAACTCCTCTCCCTGATACAATTAAAAACGATACTACAATTGCTGATGCATACATTTTGGATAACCTTGTTATTGATGGCAATTCCATGGTCACAATCATTGGAGATACCTACATGGGAGAAAATATTAGAATATACGTAGAACATGGAAGTACACTATATTTGAAGTATGCCAATATGATGCGATTTTGTGATGACCACTGGGGCGGTATTGTTTTAAGAGGGAATCGTGATGTTAATCATGGTGAGACCGGATATTCTATGCTTATCTCTAAAGAATCACTTATTACAGATGCAACAATAGCAGTAAGAGGTGATGTTGGTGCAATAATAAACGCAAATAAAACAACTTTTAAGCTAAATCAAACCGATGTGTTTTTGGGGCCAAATTACATAAATAAGGCTGCATCACAGGTAAACAATTTTACTAATGCAAGTTTTAACAAATGTAACTTTGTAACCTTTGATCCTATTTGCAACACGGAGGCTAATGTTAAACTACGCTATGTGAAAGGTATCGAGTTTACGGACTGTGAATTTGTAGATCACCGTTTTAGCAGCTTTAATGCATTCGATAAAACCGGAATACAGGCGCTAAGGGCTGGCTTTCAGATAAATGGGAATGATCAAAGCCTGAGAAATTTCCAGAATTTAAAGTATGGAGTTAAAAGTGAATACAGCAACATGCTGCCTGTTGAAATTGATGGAAATGAATTTGAATCGTGTTGCAGAAGTATGTATATGTCAGGTGGGCAAAACTTAACCATTATTAATAATACCATATCCGTAAATGACAACGATACCATCCCTGGTAACGATTACCCTTACGGAATATATCTGAACGCCTGTAATGATATGTGGATTGAAAATAACCTGATAAGATACTATCATGCTGGCAGTTTCCAACATACACATAAAGAATTTACGGGCATCATTGCAAAAGATTGCGATACAGAGGGTGAAATATACAGAAATACAATAAAACAAACAGACATTGCTATGCAGGCAATTGGAAGAAACAGGGATTTAGATAATCCAAGTAAAGGGTTGGATTTTGTCTGTAATGAATTTTTCAGGAACTCATACGATATGTTTATTACTCCCGATCTCGAGAACCCAGAATCTACAATGCTAAATTCCGGCATATCGAAATTTCAGGGTAGCCTGCAAGATCCGGCCGGCAATTTGTTTAGTGATACCATAACAACCAGCGAAATTGGCAGTGGTGATGATGAGTTAGATGATGGACCAAAACCAGACCAAACCTGGGGCGCTTACTTTAATATTCAAAACAACACAAGCTTTTTTACCTATTACCATCATGATACAGTAAATGAATCCAGGGTAAGACCGGATAAAACGGATGGGGATTTGACTTTGATTAATACTCAAATTGTGGATTATGATAATGCATGCCCTGACAGAACCATTGATACTACCGACGACAGTGGTATCGGAGTGATTGAACCCCTAAGTGCTGAAATTGAAAACTACGATTATCAGCTCACTACCCTAACGGATGGTGGAAATACAGATTTAACGGTAGCAGAAATTGTTATGGCCAATGATAATACCGCCTGGCAAACTTACCTGGGATTAATGGACAAATCACCATACCTGAGTGAAGATGCTCTGAAAGAGGTGGCCAGGAAAGAAGACGCACTGAGTGCACCTATGGTCAGGGATGTGCTTGCAGCAAATCCACAGGCTTCAAAAAGCAGTGAGGTAAAAGAAATTCTTGATGAACGCATTGATGAGCTTCCGGATTACATGCTTGAACAGATCAATTCCGGCCTGACAAATGTTTCTCCGAAAGAATACCTTGAAATTATGAAGGCTGAAAAGGAAAAGGAGCTTCAGCGTATTATACAAAAGAAATTGTATACACTGAGCAGAGACAGCCTTGTTTCTCAGGATTCTTTGGTTTATTATTTGTCGTATCATGACAATTACGCTTCCAAAAAGCAACTCGCAGCCTATTATGCCGGGAGGCAAAATTATCAGATGGCTACAAGTGTTTTGAATGGATTTGTTCCGGAAAGTTTTGAAAAGCAGGAGGAAATTCAGGAAATCTGCTCCTTCTATACCATGCTGGACGATATATTAAATGATTCGGTGGCTTACGATCAACTTGATACTGAGCAAGTGAGCCAGCTATCAACATATAGTGATGCCTCTCCAATGGTTGCTGCTCATACACGTGCTTTATTGCATTTGAATCATGCCTGCAATTACAATGAACCGGTTTATATTCCCATGAATAATAAAAGCATGAAAATTATCCCCATGTCAAGTGAGAATGATGTTGATGAACTACACGTTTACCCTAATCCGGCAAAAGATTACATTGTAGTGAGCTGGAAACTTGATGATATGAGTGAGGGAGGTATTCAGATTTTTGATAACAAGGGTGTAATGATGTATGCAGCAAAAATTCATCTTGCAGAAAACAGCAGGGTAATACCCGTTTCAGAGCTTTCGGCAGGTTTGTACACCTTAATTTTAAAATCTTCCGGTCATGTCCAAAAAAGTGTTAAATTTACCATACACTAAAAACCACAGAGCTTATGCGGGATTTACCCGCATAAGCTTAATTGACTATATGAAAAAAACCGCTTTCATACTCTTGCTTTTATGCCTGACAAGCTTGTCCTTTGCTCAGGAACGGTTTTATCATATTTATGAGGGGT
>CAYQMB010000118.1:0-8314 GCA_964418565.1 uncultured Bacteroidales bacterium
TTTTACATGGCGGGCAGGCTTTCTTTCATGTGGAAACACCATAATAATAAACACTAGGTTTTTATCCCGAAAGCTTTGCTTTTCGGGGGCAGGAAAGAAAGCGTGGTGATTTTCTCGAGCTTTTGGTTCTTTTCCGACGGCAGTCGACTGTGTCCGCCGGCAGTCGGACAGGCTGACTACTGGCGTAGACACGTGCCGGTTCAAAAGAACAAAGAAATACTGTGGTGGCGGTTGCCCTGTTTTTGCAGAAAAAAAAACCGGCATGCTTTATTTTAAAACAAATCAAATAAAGCAAACCGGCATAAGAATTTAACACTCTGATTCAGCGAGCATAGCAGCCCGCGCAAAGCTGGTTTTAGTTCAGCTCTCTGGCTAAAAGTGCTCCACGCTTCAGAAGCATATTTCTTACTTCATCTCGCGTCACTCCTTTGTATTCAGTTTTAAAGTGGTCTGGGACATGGGTATAGTCGCTGCTTTTACCGATATAATCCAGAACGGTATTTTCATCTTCATCCAGTAAATTTATTTTGTGAGCGCCGTTACATTCAAGCAACACTTTTAGCATATTGAATTTCTGGTATGCGGCAGCAAGGTGCAATGCGGTTTGACCATTTGAATTCAGTTTGTTCATATCAGCACCGGCTTCGTTTACCAGATATTTAATTCGTTCAGCGTCCTCATCACTTACGGCTTCGTGTACGGGCAGGCCTATGTTCACATCAGCCCCCATTTCCACCAATACTTTTGCCGTTTCGGCATTTTTGGCAAAGTCCAGGGGTTTTCCAATGCGGTTTGGATCTGCTCCGGCTTCAGCCAGCTTGCGAAGGGCTTTGATGTTACCTGTTCTGGCAGCAGCTTTCACAACTGCCGACGGATCGGCTCCTCTTTCCATCAGGTAATCGAACATTTCATCATCATCGATCACTGCTGTCAGGGCACTTGAAGGAACATGCTCCATGGAGTTCAGCATTTTCATAGCCAGCTCCTTATCCGATTTCAGGGCACTATACAATGCGCCTTCTGTTATTTTGGCTCCATTTTCCATCAGAAAAATGGCCACATCCTTGTTACCATCTTTGGTAAAGGCGAGATTAATGGCATACTTGCCCCATGCTCTGTCATTTTTGGCATCCACATCGGCACCGTTTTCCACCAGGAATTTTGCCATTTGAAGGCCGTCATGCCTTTCTGCGTATATCATAAGCGCTGTCATCCCCTCTTGCCCTTTGCTATCGGGGTTTGCACCGGCCTTAACCATGGTTTTAACCATGTCATTTTTGCCATCCTTAGCAGCCATTGTCAGTGGACACCTGCCTTCGTCATCACGAACATCAACCTTCGCACCTTTTTCCAGAAGTAAACTGAGCATTTCCTCCTGATCATTTTCCACAGCATAAAAAATCGGCGTTTTGCCAAAACCGATTTCATCATTTACTCCTGCCTCTCCATTATCTATCATGGTTTCAGCAGTAGCTGTATCTCCATCAATTACAGATTGTGTGAATTTCATTCCTGTACACCCGACAAATAACATGGCTGATAAAAATGCAGCCCCCAGTAAAATTTTGAATTTCATTTTTTTCATTTTTTTTAGTTTAAGATTTATTTATTTGTATTTCGTTCTACATTGTGAAATGGCTGCTTCGGGCCTGTGACTTCATTTCAAGCCCCCCTGGGTTGCTCGTGTGTTTTCCATGTTTTGCTGCCATGTTGATCACGCTCCTTCCCTCCAGTATTTTATGCTGTTGACGAAATCGGGTAACTTGTTTCAACTGTTTCAAAGATAGTTTTAATTCATGAATTTTAAAACACCGGAAACCTGTTTTTGGTGGTGATTTATTATGGCTAAAATCGGGATTGTTTTATTCGCCGGTGTAACTAAAATTAAATCCATTAACGAAATGGATCCCTCGCGTTTTTAAGATATGGAGTTTTAAATGATTCTTCTCACATCACTCACCTTCGGGCAAAGCCAGAACATAAAGCTGAAGTTCCTGCTGTTTTTACTTGTTTCCAGATGCACTCATACAGACCAAATAGTTTACATCGGCAAGATTGAACAACCATTAAAAATCCAAAGCGAATCACAATAAAAAACAAACAATTTGCCGGTTCAAAGGTTAAATTATTAATGAGAAAGCTATTTTCCATAGCACTGGCAATATTCCTAATGGCAGGCCACATGAGCTTCACGCTCGGTACGCATTTGTGCCAGGGTAATAAGGTAGAAACAAAGTTCATTATTGCTGAGCAACAGTTGGGTTGTGACATGGAAAACAGTGACAAAACCTGTAGTCTAAATAAACCTGAAGAAGCAAATGATTCACAAATCAATCCGGCACCTTGCTGTCAGAATGATTTAAATTCATTTATGGTGACAGATGAATTTGTACCTTACCAACCCGTGGAAATTTCCATTGTCAGCATGCCATTTAGTCTCCTGACAAGCCTACAGAAAATCAGCCAGTCTGTAAAAATGCTTCAACTTACTTTTTATCACGACACACCACCGCCCCCATTGCTTGGCACACAAGCTATATTGCAAATATTTCGGATTTGATTTATTAATTAATGATGTTCTGTATCAAGGTATTTGCCTTGCTGCCTGGAATATTTTGTCATTAACCAAATAAATCATTTCTAACATGTTAAATAAAATTGTCAAATATTTTTTAGAAAACAAACTGGTAACCGTGTTGCTTCTCACTGGTCTGGTCATCTGGGGTATTACAACCGCGCCATTTGGCTGGAAACTCGGAGGCATGCCTACAGATCCGGTACCCGTGGATGCCATACCTGATATTGGCGAAAACCAGCAAATTGTGTTTACCGAGTGGCCGGGGCGTTCTCCTCAGGACATTGAAGATCAGATATCCTACCCATTGACTTCTTATCTGCTGGGAATTCCCGGTGTAAAGACAATCCGCAGCTCATCAGTATTTGGATTTTCCAGCATTTACATCATTTTTAAGGAAGATGTGGAATTTTACTGGTCGCGCTCGCGGATACTGGAAAAACTGAGTTCCCTCCCCTCCGATCTATTGCCTGAGAGGGTTCAGCCAACCTTAGGACCGGATGCCACCGCTTTAGGTCAGGTTTACTGGTACACTCTGGAAGGCAGAGACGAAAACGGAAATCCCACCGGAGCCTGGGACCTGCATGAAATTCGGGCTGTACAGGATTTTTATGTTAAATACGGGCTGAATACTGCCGAAGGAGTCTCCGAAGTTGCCTCTGTTGGTGGCTTTGTGCAGGAATACCAAATAGATGTAAACCCTGATGCATTGAAAGCATACAACATACCCCTGCAAGATGTCATTCAGGCAGTACGTCACTCAAACCGGGATGTGGGTGCAAAAACAATCGAAATAAACAAAGCTGAATACCTGGTGCGCGGGCTGGGCTATGTTGAGTCTACCGGAGACATAGAAGAGTCTGTTGTAGCCGTTCAGAACAATGTTCCTGTACGAATAAAAGATATTGGTGTCGTAAGCCTCGGACCAGCATCCCGCCGTGGCATACTGGATAAAGATGGTGCCGAGGTGGTTGGTGGCGTTGTGGTAGCACGATACGGAGCCAATCCGCTTGAAGTTATTCAGAATGTGAAAGCAAAAATCAAAGAGATTTCACCGGGCTTACCGGAAAAAACGCTTTCTGACGGCACCAAAAGCAAACTTACCATTGTACCATTTTACGATCGTTCAGAGCTGATTTATGAAACCCTTGGCACTCTGGAAGAAGCCCTTTCATTGCAAATACTTATCACCATACTGGTTATCATTGTCATGATCTACAACCTGAGGGCATCCGTTCTCATTTCAAGTCTGCTGCCGATTGCGGTACTCATGGTTTTTGTTGCCATGCGGTATTTTGGCGTGGATGCTAACATCGTAGCCCTTTCGGGGATAGCCATTGCTATTGGTACCATGGTGGATCTGGGAATAATTTTGTCGGAAAACGTGGTTAAACACCATAAAGAAGCACCTCCCGGGCAAAAAATGATTACCACTGTATATAAAGGTTCATCAGAGGTAAGTTCGGCTATCCTTACAGCCGTCTCAACAACCATTGTCAGCTTTATACCTGTTTTCACACTGCAGGCCGCCGAAGGTAAATTGTTTGGACCACTGGCCTTTACAAAAACCTTTGCATTGGTTGCTGCTCTGATAGTTTCTCTTCTGATTCTGCCTACTCTGGCTCATTGGTTTCTGGGATTTAAGATTAACAATCAGCGTTACAAATCATGGATCAATGCATTTCTTATTGCTGCAGGTATTGCAGGTTTGTTTAGTGGTGTAATATGGGCTGGCATTCTGCTTATTCTGTTTGGAGTCATTTACTTTATCAAACCATTACTGCGCCATAAGAAAGCGTTTAAAAGCAGATTTCTCAAAATGCTTTTAAATAATATTGAGCTTATACTCGTTGCTGCTGGCGTAACGTGGCTGCTTGCCAGATACTGGTTGCCACTGGGTGCGGGAAAAAGCGAGCTGCTGAATTTCATTTTCGTGGGCATCTTGCTGGGTATCATTATTGGTACTTTTAGACTGGTGCATTATTCATACCCACGTGTGTTGCGCTGGAGCCTGAACAATAAGGTTAAGTTTCTGGTGATACCGGCTGTGTTGATCCTCTTGGCCGTTAACATTTGGCTGGGATTTTCAACCGTTTTTGGTTTTGTTGCCAACGGAACTGATAAACTTGGCTGGAATATACGCAAAACCTCAGTTTGGTCGGGGCTTGTTCACACTTTTCCCGGCATCGGAAAAGAGTTTATGCCATCGCTGGATGAGGGCAGCTTTTTGCTCATGCCAACTTCTATGCCGCATTCGGGTGTTGAATACAACCGCGAAGTGCTGGGGCAACTCGATATGCTGTTGACCGGCATACCGGAGGTTGAACTGGCTGTGGGTAAATCTGGTCGCGTAAAATCGCCTCTAGATCCGGCACCGGCTTCCATGTACGAAAATGTCATCAACTATAAGCCTGAATACGCGCTTGATGAAAAAGGTCATCGCAAACGCTTTAAAACCGATGGCGAAAACCGTTTCATTTTGAAAAGTGGCGATACCCTTAGCAATAAAGAGATGCTGGCAAGAGACATTTCCACAGAAAACCTTATAGCAGACAAAAGGGGCTCCTACTTCAGAAACTGGCGCGATCACATCAAATCCGCTGATGACATTTGGCAGGAAATTGTTGCTGTCAGCAAGATTCCGGGGGTCACATCGGCACCCAAACTCCAGCCGATAGAAACCCGCCTGGTAATGTTGCAGACCGGAATGCGGGCGCCCATGGGCATCAAGGTTTTTGGTCCTGATCTGAGAACGATTGAAGATTTTGGTCTGAAACTGGAAAGCATTTTAAAGCAAGTGCCTTCGGTGAAAGCTGAAGCAGCCTTTGCTGAACGCATCGTGGGGAAACCTTACATTCATCTGGACATAAATCGCAAGGAAATCTCACGTTATGGTTTGAATATTGAGGATGTGCAGAAGGTAATTGAAACGGCCATTGGCGGGATGAAAATCACATCAACAGTTGAAGGTCGCCAACGCTTCCCGATAAGGGTACGTTACCCAAGGGAGTTGCGTGATGATCCCAAAGCAATGGAAAACATACTAATCCCTACTCCAACCGGTGCACAAATTCCGCTAAGCCAGATTGTAGATATTGAATACGTGCGTGGCCCGCAGGCCATTAAAAGTGAAAACACCTTTCTTGTTGGTTATGTGCTGTTTGACAAACGTGAAGGCTTTTCTGAAGTAGGGGTTGTCAATGATGCACAAAAGATGATTCAGGAAAAAATAAATTCCGGCGAACTGGTAGTACCTGCAGGGGTAAATTACAAGTTCTCAGGAAGCTACGAAAATCAGGTACGCGCTGAAAAACGGCTTAGCATCATAGTACCAATTGTGCTGATAATCATTTTTCTGATTCTTTATTTTCAGTTCAAATCCGTCACTACATCTTTAATGATTTTCACAGGTGTAGCCATGGCATTCAGCGGTGGATTCATCATGTTGTGGTTATACGGTCAGGGCTGGTTTGCTGATTTTTCCGTGTTTGGGATGAACATGCGAGACCTTTTTCAGATGGGAACGGTCAACCTGAGTGTTGCTGTTTGGGTAGGATTTATTGCACTGTTTGGTATCGCCACTGATGATGGTGTATTGATGGGCACCTACCTCGATCAGAGCTTTAAACGCAACCGCCCGCGGACGAAAGAAGATGTACGTGCTGCGGTTGTTGAAGGCGGACAGAGAAGAATCAGACCTGCTGTGATGACAACTACAACCACCATCATTGCTTTGCTTCCCATTCTAACATCCACTGGAAGAGGTGCCGACATCATGATTCCGATGGCCATTCCGGCATTTGGCGGTATGATTATCGCAGTTGTAACATATTATATTGTTCCTACATTATATTGTGCACGTGAAGAAAGAAAACTAAAAAAATCCAAATCATGAAACGATATATCACCATACTCACACTCATACTGATGATTGGATCACTGAGCCATGCTCAGTCACTGGAGAATTATTATCAGCTTGCGGCAGAAAACAACCCCCAGTTGCAGGCATCGTATAATGAATATCAAGCAGCTCTGCAGAGGATTCCGCAAGTCAATGCCCTTCCCGATCCTCAATTTTCCTTCGGCTATTTCATTTCGCCTGTGGAAACAAGGCTCGGACCTCAGCAAGCAAAGTTTTCACTGAGTCAGATGTTTCCCTGGTTTGGCACACTTGAAGCACGGGGCGATGCTGCATCTTTGCAGGCAGAATCCAAATTTCAAAGCTTTATAAATCAGCGGAACAGACTTTATTTTCAAGTGGCCTCTGCCTATTACCCTTTGTATGAATTGCAGGAACTGATTGAAATTGAAAAGGAAAACATCAGGATACTGGAATCATACAAAACCATTGCCACCAGAAAATTTGAAAATGGCAGTGGAACTATGGTGGATGTTTTACGTGCTGATATTCGTCTGGAAGATGCAAATACCAGGCTTAGCATTCTGCAAAAGCAGAGAAAGCCATTGGAAACAAGCTTTAACAAACTTCTAAACCGTTCCAAAACAGAAGAAATAAACATCACTGACAGCCTGACAATCACCCCACTGCCTGAGGCAAACCATAAAGATACCATGATAACTAATCATCCGCAAATCAAAGCGCTTGATTTAAAAATGCAGGCCAGTGAGGCAAATGAACTTGCTGCCAGAAAACAAGGCATGCCTAAACTGGGGCTGGGTGTTGATTACGTTGTAACAGGTAAACGCACAGACATCAACCTGCCTGATAATGGCAGGGATGTCTTGATGCCAATGCTAAGCATCAGCATACCCGTGTTTCGGGGAAAATACAAAGCATCCGTGGAGGAAGCCCGATTTATGCAGGAAAGTTTTAATCACCGTAAAAAAGCAGTAGAAAACCAGTTGATAGCTGAGTATGAATCAGTATTCTTCAAAATTCAAAAGCAACGTGAGCTTATCAATCTGTATCAGCAACAAACAAAAACCCTGAAACAATCGCTGAAGCTGCTTTTCACTGCCTACGGAAATTCAGGAGAAAATTTTGAAGAAGTGCTGCGCATGCAACAGGAACTGTTGAAATACAGGAAACTGAAGGCTCAAGCCCTTGTTGACCATGAAATCAGTGTAGCAAAAGTAAATTATTTAACATCAAAATCTTACAGCCATGAAAGCAATCAATAAAAAAACACTCATAATTGGCGCAATAAGCCTTGTTGTTGGTTTATTGGCAGGATGGTTGATTTTTGGCGGTAATAAGAAAGCAGCCGACAATCAGCAGGAAGTAAGCAAAGCACAGGCAGAAACGGTCTGGACATGCTCAATGCACCCGCAGGTTCGTCAACAAGAACCCGGAGATTGCCCGATTTGTGGGATGGATTTGATACCCGTGGATGAAACGGAAGGCAGTGATGTGGATGCAGCAGCCATTTCAATGTCACCAACAGCCATGCAACTTGCCAGTATCCGAACCGCTGTTGTCGGCAAAACCGATCCGGTGAAACAAGTGAGACTGAATGGCAAGGTACAACCAGATGAGCGCCTGCTTTTTTCTCAATCTTCTCACATTCCGGGACGGATTGAAGAACTGATGGTCAGTTTTACCGGCCAATACGTAAATGAGGGACAAACCATTGCCCGGATTTATTCTCCTGATCTGGTCACTGCCCAGGAAGAACTTTTTGAGGCACAGAAAATAGCAAAAGAACAACCGGCTTTGTTTGCAGCAGCAAAAGAAAAACTTAAGAACTGGAAGTTATCCGATGAGCAAATCGCAACCAT
>CAYQMB010000119.1:0-8089 GCA_964418565.1 uncultured Bacteroidales bacterium
GAGGGATAAAGATAGGATTTGAAGTTAATTATTCCTATCTTTACCCTACTCGATTATTGATGCGTTTAGCATGCACTATCCAAGGTAAGCTTTCAAAAGCTTGCTCCTTGATGTGTGTCTTAATCTGCGTATCGCTTTTTCTTTGATTTGACGTACGCGCTCGCGGGTCAGACCAAATTTTTCACCAATTTCTTCCAATGTCATCTCCTGACAATTGATGCCGAAGAAATAGCGGATAATATCACGCTCACGTTCTGTAAGGGTAGCTAGTGCTCTCTCAATTTCACGGCTGAGCGACTCATCAATCAATGTATTATCAGCAGAGGGTGAATCTCCATTTTCAAGAACATCAAGCAGGGAGTTTTCCTCACCTGTAACAAACGGAGCGTCTACCGAAACATGACGTCCTGAAACCCGGAGGGTATCTGAAACTTTCTCTGAGGGGAGATCCAGGGCTTTACCAAGCTCCTCGGATGTCGGTTTGCGCTCATTCTCCTGCTCAAATTTTGAAAACGCTTTGTTGATTTTATTCAGGGAGCCTACCTGATTTAAGGGAAGTCGAACAATTCTGGATTGTTCTGCCAATGCCTGCAATATGGACTGACGTATCCACCATACAGCGTAAGAAATAAACTTGAAACCACGCGTCTCGTCAAATTTTTCTGCTGCCTTTATCAAACCAAGGTTTCCCTCATTGATGAGGTCAGGCAAGCTAAGGCCCTGGTTCTGATATTGTTTGGCTACTGAAACAACAAACCTGAGGTTGGCGCGGGTAAGCTTTTCAAGAGCAATCTGGTCGCCCTTTTTAATACGCTGAGCCAGTTCTACTTCTTCCTCTACCGTAATGAGCTCTTCTTTACCAATTTCCTGCAAATACTTATCAAGCGATGCGCTCTCACGATTGGTAATTGATTTCGTAATTTTTAACTGTCTCATAAATGCTTGTCAACGAATGTGTATTCTTCTGTTTTTATTTTAAATTAACTTATTTTCCAGCACGTATACGTACGCCATTGAAAAAGGTTGTAAAAATATTCCAAAAAAGCATGCAAATGTAATGAATAAGACAAATAAACCCTGTATGCATACAAAAAGTTTTTTATTTGGGTTCGATTGTCTTGTTTTTACGGCATTTTAAAGGTGTAATAGGCTGCTTTTCCGTTGAGATACATGCCTTCCAGCAATACCGTTTCCCCTTTAAGTTGTTTGAGCGCTGTGGTGATGTCCTCCACAGTTTTTACGCGCTTGTTGTTTACGCTGGTGATGATGAACCCTTCGCGTACACCACAATCCATTAGCAAACCCGGATTAACCTTTTTCACTTTTACTCCACTCTGAAGCCGGAGGTATCGTTTTTCCTGCATGGATAAGGGTTCAAACTCAGCGTTAAGAGACGCAATTTTGGTGCTTTTTACAAGCTTGGTGTTGCCGTATTTATTGCGCAGGGTGATATCTTTTTTGATGGTTTTGTTCCCACGCTTAACCTTTAGACTGACCTCATCACCCGGTCTGAATTTGCTGATTTGCTCAAGCAGCTGACTCACGGTGTTTACCCTGGTGTCGTTGAAACTGATGATGACATCTCCCGTTTTAAGGTTTACCTTATCGGCAGCACTGCCTTCGTTGATTCCTGCAATCAGGATGCCTTCTGGTTTTTCAAGCTCGAAACGTTCGGCCAGTTCGGCATCTACATCGGCCAGACTGATTCCCAGGTAGGCGCGCTGAACTTCGCCGTATTCGAGTAAGTCTGCCACAACTTTCCGCACAATATCCACAGGGATGGCAAAGGAATATCCGATGAATGAGCCGGTTTTGCTGGCAATGGCCGTGTTGATACCAACCAGGTCACCATCCGTGTTTACCAGCGCACCACCACTGTTGCCGGGATTTACGGCAGCATCTGTCTGAATAAATGATTCAATGCTTTGCTTATCCGAAAAGATGTTTATGCTTCTGGCTTTTGCAGAAACTATGCCTGCCGTAACGGTGGATGTTAAATTAAACGGATTTCCAACCGCCAAAACCCATTCTCCGATTTTTAGCTCTGCGCTATTACCGTAGTTCATGCTTGTCAGTTTTTCGGCATCAATTTTCAATAAGGCAATATCCGTTGTGGCATCGGTGCCAATGACTTCCGCTTCATAACTGCGCCTGTCATTCAATACCACCTTTATGCGTTCTGAATTGTTGATCACATGCCGGTTGGTGACAATGTATCCGTCGTTGCTGATAATGACTCCACTTCCGGAAGATTGTGCCGAATGGCCTCCGCCCGGACGTGTGCCAAAAATGAAATCATACAGCGTCGTGTTTTGCTGATTGTAAAATGATGTGATGTGCACAACTGCCGGAAGACTGGCTTCGGCCGCCTTGCTAAAATCAGCATCAGGCAGACTGATGGGTGAGCCTGCAGTATTTACCATATCATGTCTGATGCTTTCATTATACGATTCGATGAGTGAATGCCCGGCTTCTTCTGAAACCGATTCGTTTGAGTTGAAACTGAAATTGTTAACTGCTAAAAATGCTGTAACACCGCCAATAAGGCCGGCCAGCAATGAGAATATCCACTGTTTTCCTTTCATAAACGTGTTTTTTTATGTTACTTTTGCTTTATAAACGATACACATTTGTTTTGTGTTTTGTTCTTAACAAAATTTTATGACTATACCATTTTATAAGTATCAGGGTGCAGGAAATGATTTTATCATTTTAGACGGTATCGCCGGCGTTCATGAGCCTCCTGCCGAAATTATTAAAAAAATGTGCAGTAGGCGTTTTGGTATTGGCGCTGACGGATTGATGCTTTTGCTGCCATCAGATAAAGCTGATTTCAGAATGAAATATTTCAATTCCGATGGGCTGGAAGGTAGCTTGTGCGGAAACGGAGGCCGTTGCATTGTCAGATTTGCTGCAGATCAGAACATTGTGCAGGATGAATGCCGGTTTATGGCTGTGGACGGAGAGCATCGTGCTACCATTGATGAAAATGGTGTCCATTTGAAAATGCATTCTGTCAAATTGCCTGCTGATATTCAAACCGGAATTATTGAAACGGGCAGTCCGCATGTCGTTGTGCCTGTTACATCTGTGGATGAAGTGGATGTGCCGCGCGAAGGCCGCAAGTTGAGGTTTGCCAAAGCATATGAGCCATCTGGAACAAATGTGAATTTCATCGAAGAGGTGTCAGTACAGAAAATCCGGCAACGTACCTATGAACGTGGTGTTGAAGATGAAACACGGGCTTGTGGTACAGGCGCTGTTGCGGGTGCTGTATTTCAGGCCGAAAGACGAAAGCTGCTGCAGGGAGTAATCAGTGTGTGTATGCCCGGTGGAAAACTGAATGTTACCTTTGCCAGGAGTGGTCGGCGTTTTGTTAACCTTTGGCTTTCAGGTCCCGCTGAATATGTTTTCTCAGGAACCATCAGGTTTGATTGAATTTACAGAAAAAAACGCTTGTTCTCAAAAGCCTGTGCCGCGGATATCCCGGCAGTTTCAGTACGTAAGCGGTAGGTTCCTAAACTTACAGGCTTATAGCCGGCTGCTTTTGCCTGATGAAACTCTTCCTCTGAAAAATCACCCTCAGGCCCAATGAGCACCATGCTCGGGTTTTTGGGCTGACAATGGTTTATCAGATGATCCGGCGGCTTTTCTTCGCTGTAGGCAATAAACTTATCCGAAGTATCTTTTTCCAGAATGCTGGTGAAATCGGACAGCGGGTGTAATATGGGTTTGTATAAATGCCCGGATTGTTTCATGGCAGCCCGTATGATGCGCTCAAAGCGATCGGCCCGAATTCTGGTGCGCTCCGAATGAGCCGTGATGATAGGGTGGATGTCAGATACACCAATTTCTGTTACCTTCTCCAGAAACCACTCAAACCGGTTGATGTTTTTGGTGGGAGCAATGGCAATATGCAACAGGCTCTCTGGCTTGTCTTTTGATATGATGAGATCCAGTGTCCGGACCTGTACTTCTTTTTTTCGTATGCTTATGATTTCAGCTTCATATAAAGACCCCACGCCGTCACAAATTTCAATCGTATCTCCAATCTGCTTTCTTAGCACATGAGACAAATAGTGGGATTCATCTTTCTCTATGGTGTGAATTTTCCCTTTTTGTATTCCTTGACATAGTAACATAGCCATGGTGTTTTTATGCAAGGTACAAATATTCGTGAATAATGCCATTTTTCAGATTTTTTTTCATCACGTTAAACATTTTTACTTTTTCCCGGTTTGTCTTATGTAGAAACATTCTAAATAAACATCAAATCTAAAAAACACTAAGCTATGAAAGCAATACAGATTACAATAACAGGATTAATATTACTGATGATTAGCATGGCTGTAACTGCCGGCGAAAATTATACCGAACCAATGCCAGTTGATTCATCAGATATGCTGTTTGAGAAGTTTGGCGATACAGATTTTAATGTGTACCCAAATACAGATTATAACAGTGTGAATTTGCAATTTAACCTAAAGCGTGATGCGGTTCTGGATTGCATGATTTACAATGATAAAGGTGATCTCGTTAGCCACATACCGGTAGGACACAAATCCATGGGTCCACGTCAGATTGTTGTGCCGGTAAGTGATCTAAAAAACGGAAATTATAAAATTCAGCTTCATTCGGAAGGCGTAAACCTCACCGAATGGGTTGAAATACAGCGTTAGTTAATACCTCTTAATATCCCCATACCCCTCTATCTACACAATGATTAACTAATAGCTCCAAAGAGACTCTCCCCGGGTCTCTTTTTTTTGTGCTAAACTCAGATTGACATAGTTCGAAATTTTCCGATCTTTACAACATGAAACGAATCGGACTATTATCGGACACCCATGGTTTTCTGGAGGATGCGTATTTTGATTTCCTCAAAGATGTCGATGAAATCTGGCATGCCGGTGATGTGGGTGATCATAAAGTCAGCGACAGACTGGAAGCTTTTAAACCCCTGCGGGCAGTGTATGGTAACATCGACGGATACGATATCCGTGTCCGTTTTCCGGAGCATCAGCGTTTCGACATTGAAGGCCTGCGGGTGTGGATGACCCACATCGGTGGTTATCCCGGAAGGTATGCTCCCGGAGTCCGACCGGAAATATATCGCAATCCACCCGGTCTGTTTATTTCAGGCCATTCCCATATCCTCAAAGTCATACCCGATAAAAAACTGAACCTTTTACACATCAATCCCGGAGCTGCTGGAAACCGGGGGCTGCATAAGGTGCGGACGGTTATGCGCTTTATTGTTGAAAATGGAAAGGTAAAAGAGCTCGAAATTTTTGAAAAAGATCGTTAATCTTTCATCTCCACAAATTTTAAACATAATTTGGTAGTAGAATAGACATATATCTATCGTAAATAATCTTTGCTTTGATATTATTATTTAGAATGATTCTAAACAAACATGTTTCGTTGGTAGTTTACCTCTTGCAAACAATAAAAACGAAACATTATGAAAAGAATTAATCTTATTATCGCAATTTTACTCCTCACTCCGATATTGGTTTTCTCACAGACTGCCAGAGTGCAGGTAATTCACAATTCCGCCGACGCAGCAGCGGCAAGTGTTGATATTTACGTTGACGGTAGCATTGCTGTTCCTGAACTTAATTATATGGAAGCTACCCCTTTTGTTGATTTACCAGCCGATGTGCAAATCAGCATTGACGTTGTGCCTGCCGGTGGTGACATCACAACATCAGTTTACAACATGCCTGTTACCCTGACATCCGGTGAAACATACGTGCTTGTAGCCAACGGTATTGTCAGCGCAAGTGGTTATTCGCCCGCTCCGGCATTTGGCATTGATGTGTATGCGATGGGTCGTGAATCTGCAGCAAATGCATCCAATACGGATGTGCTGGTTGTACACGGTTCTACCGATGCCCCAACGGTTGATCTTCACGAAGTAACAGCCGGTCAGTTGTCAGATGATCTGATGTACGGTGATTTTGCCGGTTACCTTGAACTGCCTACGGACAACTATTTCCTGCAGTTGTACGATGAAACCGGAACAACAAGTCTTCTGGCGTACGATGCCCCGCTTGCTGATCTGATGCTTGATGGTGCCGCCATTACCGTGGTTGCCAGTGGTTTTCTGAACCCCGCCAACAACAGCGACGGACAGCCCTTTGGTTTGTATGCCGTTACTGCTGCCGGTGGAGAATTTCTTCCCCTGCCCGTATCTCAGGCAAGAGCACAGGTAATTCACAACTCCGCTGATGACATGGCTGAAATGGTGGATGTGTACCTGAACGGTGATTTGTTGCTGGAAGATTTTGCTTTCCAAACAGCCACACCTTTTGTTGACCTTCCTGCCAACGTTGATGCCAGCATCGACATTGCACCTGCAGGTTCTATGGACGTAAGCGAAAGTATTTACAATCTCACAACTCAGCTTGCTTCCGGTGAAAAATACATTCTTGCTGCCAACGGTATTGTCAGTGGCAGTGGCTATTCGCCCGCTCCGGCATTTGGCATTGATGTGTATGCGATGGGTCGTGAATCTGCAGCAAATGCATCCAATACGGATGTGCTGGTTGTACACGGTTCTACCGATGCCCCAACGGTTGATCTTCACGAAGTAACAGCCGGTCAGTTGTCAGATGATCTGATGTACGGTGATTTTGCCGGTTACCTTGAACTGCCTACGGACAACTATTTCCTGCAGTTGTACGATGAAACCGGAACAACAAGTCTTCTGGCGTACGATGCCCCGCTTGCTGATCTGATGCTTGATGGTGCCGCCATTACCGTGGTTGCCAGTGGTTTTCTGAACCCCGCCAACAACAGCGACGGACAGCCCTTTGGTTTGTATGCCGTTACTGCTGCCGGTGGAGAATTTCTTCCCCTGCCCGTATCTCAGGCAAGAGCACAGGTAATTCACAACTCCGCTGATGACATGGCTGAAATGGTGGATGTGTACCTGAACGGTGATTTGTTGCTGGAAGATTTTGCTTTCCAAACAGCCACACCTTTTGTTGACCTTCCTGCCAACGTTGATGCCAGCATCGACATTGCACCTGCAGGTTCTATGGACGTAAGCGAAAGTATTTACAATCTCACAACTCAGCTTGCTTCCGGTGAAAAATACATTCTGATTGCAGATGGTATCGTTAGCACGACTGGTTATGATCCTGCACCTGCATTTGGGCTTGAAGTTTATGGTATGGCACGTGAAAGCGCCATGGTATCAGGAAACTCTGATTTATTGCTACATCACGGTGCCACCGATGCTCCCACAGTGGATATTTATGAAACCTCTGCCGGTGAATTGTATGACAACCTGATGTACAGCGATTTTTCAATGAATTACCTGGAGCTGCCGACTGCAGACTACAGCGTGGAAATCCGCCTGGAAAATGGTGTTGACATTGTGCAGACTTACAATGCAGATTTGCTGACCCGCGGGTTGACTGATAATGCTATGGTGATTATGGCCAGTGGTTTTCTGAACCCTGCCAATAACAGTGATGGACCGGCTTTTGGTTTGTATGCTGTGCTTGCAGATGGTACTGTCGCCATGCTTGACCCCATGAGCACGACATCACTGGAAAATGAAACAGCGAGCATCAAAGGTGTTGCATTGTATCCCAACCCTGCATCTGACATTGTCAATTTGCAGTTTGAACTTGACAAGGCTGCTGATGTACAGGTGAGTGTTTATGCCCTTAACGGGCAGCAGGTATACCTTGATTCCCGGAGTAAACTTTCAAAAGGAACCAATCGTTTTGCCCTGCCGGTAAACGAATTCACTCCCGGTTTATATACAGTAGAGTTTTTAACTGAAACTAAAACATTGCGTAAGAAGCTACATGTGGTAAGATGATTGTTTTGGTTTGAGTTGTTTGGTTTGTCGCTCTCCCTTAATGGAGGGCGGCATTCCTGACGTTTACACAAATGCCATCCGCTACCCAGCGGATGGCATTTGTGATTTGTACTGTTACCACAAACTGAAGCTCGGAGTTTAGGAATCACCATCTTCTGTCATACGACTTTAGTCAGGTTTTTACTATTTTATATATCCAAAGCCGATAAACCCCGGCATTTATGTCGGGGTTTAGAGGCGAAACACAAA
>CAYQMB010000120.1:0-8084 GCA_964418565.1 uncultured Bacteroidales bacterium
ATACAACCCGGCCTCCTTTGTCCCGGAGGGACAATATATCGGTAACACCGGACAAAGTACGCCGTCCGGTGGGTCACAGCCACCCCACAGATAGCTTTTGGCGGACCTGTCTGCCTTTGGCATGAAAATTTGCTCCCGAAACCCGAAAACTTTCGGGTTCGGGACTGCAAATTTTGTGACAAAAGTGTACGGGTAGCATACTACCACACCAATCCTCCTACTCCAGCCCAGAGGATGAGTATGATGGAATAAAAAAAGGCCGGCGATAAAACACGCAAGGCCCGATACAAATCATTAAGTTTTCAGAAAATCACCGACTAATTCAACTCCGGGTCTTCCGGGAAATTGCGCCATATCTGATAACGTTCATCAACAAAACCAAGGGAACGGCTCCATTTGGATTCATCCTCCGTAAAAACGAAATCAGGATTTATATTGGCAACCAACCAGGCTCCCTCATCAAGCTCGGTTTTTAACTGTCCCTCTATCCAACCGGAATACCCCAGAAAAAACAGAATTTTTTCCGGTGAAAGCACATTGGCACGCAACATCTCCTTCATGGTATCAAAATCACCACCAAACCAGAGATTATCACTTACCTGCTTTGCCCCGCTGATAATATCACCATAGGTATGCAAATAAAACAATTTATCGGTATCAACCGGGCCACCCAGGTTTACCTTATGGTCAGAATTTTCAAATTCGGGTAAAACCTGACCCAGTGTAATGCCGGAAGTTTTGTTCAAAATAAAGCCCATGTGCTTATTGTTAGCATCATCTACGAGCAAAACAACAGAGCGGCTGAATATAACATCCGGAAGAATGGGTTCTGCTATTAACAACCTGCCTTTTGTAGGCTTCAGACTTGTTCCGTTAATCTGAAATATGTCCATGTCCAGTTTCATCATGTGCAAGATAGCCATTTAGCTCATTCATAAAGCAAGTATTTTTACTGATTTTGCAATTCTTATACTTTCAAACATCTTCAAAATAAAACGTTAAAGGTTTATCAGGAAGAAAAAAAGCAGACAGGCATTCACATGCAAACATCATTGTCGCAAAACACTGCGCAGGCTTGCAGTACCAGACTTGCTGGCATTTAAAACCACGCCGGTTGTTAACTTCACACACACCGTATCTTTTTTATATGGCTCTACTTCACCCAGATAATTTATATTTATTATGTGACTACGATGTATCCGTATAAAATTAGCCGGCAGACGGGTCTCAAAATACCGCATGGTCCTCGCCTTTAAAAAACGCTCATCCGTGGTATGAATCATCACATAATCATCATCAGACTGAACATACACAATGTCATCCAATGGTAGAATGCGTACTTTACGGCCTTTTTTCACAACCACTTTATCCAGCTCCTTTTTTTGGGTGTCATGGTATGCCTGCAGACGTGTCAGCGCGGGCTGCGACTGCTTACGTTCCCTGAATTTATCAATAGCATCCTCCAGCCGTTCCTGATCAAAGGGTTTCATCAGATAATCAACTGCATTAATCTCAAATGCCTTAAGCGCATACTCATCATAAGCGGTAGTAAAAATAACAGGCGGCGGGTCATCCAACAGCTCAAGCATTTCAAAACCGGTAAGTTTTGGCATTTGAATATCCAATAAAATCAAATCGGGTTTTACATCCCCAATGGCCTTTATGGCTTCGAACCCATTGGCAGCCTCGCCGGCAATTTCAATTCCCTGCATATCGCCCAGGTACATTTTTAATAAATCCCTTGCCGGCTTTTCATCGTCAACAATCAATACCTTCATAGCTTATGTTTTTGGAATGTACAAATCAACACTAAACACATTATCCGTTTTCTTTATCATCAGCAAATCGCTGGCATCGTAAAGCAATTGTAAGCGTTTCTGAACACTGCTTATGCCAATGCCCTCCCCTTTCCTTACCGGTGCTTTGGGGTCGTAATTGTTTTGTATTCTGATGTGCAAAGACCGCTCGTTGCATTCAATCATTGTTGTGATATCCACAACATCATCACTCTCATACACGCCGTGCTTTACGGCATTTTCATAAAAGGGCTGCAAACACAATACCGGAATTTTGATGCGTTTGCAGGTTTCCGGCACATCAAAATCAAACTGCAGTTTATCACCAAACCGGGCATGCTCAATTTCAAGATAGCGGCGGCAATTGCGTATTTCATCTTCCACTTCAGTCATATCATCCGGACTGGTTTTCAGAGAGTACCGCATGTAATCCGACAGCCTGACAATCATACCTCTGGCACGCCCAGGAGCTGTAATGGTAAGCGACGCAACCGAGTTCAGGCTGTTGAAAAGAAAGTGAGGATTGATCTGACTTTTCAGCACCTTTAGCTCAGCTTCGCGCAGATTACGTGCCAGTTTTTCCTGGTTGATCTCCCTGTTTTTCAAATCCTGATGATAGCTCATCACATAATACACGGTTATCAAAAGCGAATAAAATAAGCTACCCTCCAATGCCTTGTATAACCGAACACCATCGGCCATATCCTGAATTTTACTACCGGCAAGCAGGTAGAACACCATTTCGCTGAGCATCACCCACACCAGAATAAAGACCAGCATCCCGAGCAAATGTTTTCCCAGAAACGTCAGAAAATCCCCCTTCCTGATAACGATACCGTAAGTAAGGTACCACAGGCTGAGGCCCATAACGGCATAAAAACCCATGCTAATGCCTGTATCCAAAAGGGCATTTCCTGCCGGCACCTCCAATAAACGGTACATCGACAGGAAATGAATTGCCGCCGGAATTATCCAGGTGGCAAAATAGTAAAACACGTGCCTGGGTCGCTGTAGCAATGGATGCATAATCTGTTATTATTTTCTCACCACAGAGCTGATTTCACCTCCGCCAAAAACACAGGCTCCGGTAACGTGCAAACGGCGTGAATAATCCACATACTTATCGGTAACAATATGTCGCTTATCTGTTACTCCGCCAAGTATTCCGGTAACGTCAACCACCACGTCCCAGTCGGCAGGCACAATAAGCTTGGTGCCACCAAACACACAGGAAAGTTCAAGCTTTTGATCACCTTCGTCAAGCTCTGCATTTGTCAGATCAATTTCCGAACCGCCAAAAATACAGGTGATTTGGCCACCACGAAAACGCTTGCTGGTGACATTGAATTTATTCCCGCCAAAGATGTTGGTATCATCCAGAACATCGCCGTTTACAGAGTTTTTAACCATTTCTTTTCGAAGCTTCTGCAAATCCCCGATTTTGGTAAGAAATGCAAGCCCCACCAGAATTAATATCACAGGCCAGAACACCAGACTTGCATCCACGGGCAACTCATTGTATTTGGCAAACAAAAACAACCCACCTGTAAATATCAGGGCCACACTAAACCACAAATTGCTTTTACGCCCCAGCAATCCCATTATCCCAACAGCAATAAGCAATGCCTGCCATGAAATAATATACTCTTTTACAATCTCATCAATATAATTCAGGTTAGCTCCCAGCCACACAAGGCCGGCCCCAACCAACACAACGCCAAGAAATACGCGCTTGGCTGTATTCATGCCACCATGAGAATGTGATTTGCGTCTGTTCTGATAATCTGTGTTTTCCATTTTGTTTTGAGGTTTCATAATGATATGCTTTAAAATTAAACAAATTATTGATTCTGAGACAAACATAAGATGACAATCTCCGCTTTTCAATCCTAAATCGGTAAACAGGGGGAAAATTCCGGTAAATGGCAACATACAGCATGTTGTTTTACCATCAGTAATGATTTGTGTTTCAGGGCGTGCCCCGGCAAACATTCCGGCCCCGCAAAAAACGACGTCCGAATGCCTGCCGGGTCGGTCTTTGCCTGCAAGCTGCCTCACACCGGCTTGTGCCTGATTTGCTGCCGCAGGAGTTTCGCCAGGCGGGCACTCTGCTGCAGCTCAGGCACATTAAGCCGCTGTTTCGGCAGGCTTTCCGGCGCCGCCCTCACGCATAAGCATTGCTGCGAATTAAAATCTTCTTTTAAATGCCCAAAATATTCCTTATCTTGCGGTGAACCAAAGCATAAACATGATGCGATACCTGCCATTATTTGCCCTTAGTACCATTTTAACTGCATTGATTTTCACTGTAAGTTGTAAGGATGACCCGGTTCCAACCGGAGAAGTTGAGATGTCAGAACTGTTGTCAACCAACAGCGAAATAAGCACGGAATTGAATCCTCACGGTGTAACTCCACTTTCGGCAGAGGTCAGTTTTACAGCCAAAGAACCGGTAAAAGCAGAAATTGAAGTCCGCGGGGAACTGGATGTCAGTCATAGCTGGGACAACTACGCTCAGCAACAATCCATCCCTGTACTCGGGCTATATCCCGGCACAACCAACAACGTGTACCTGAAACTCACAACCAGCGACGGAACGTTTGCAGAAACCATATTAAAAATCACCACCGACAGCCTGCCCACCTATTTTCCGGATATCAGCATAGATGTACAAGACAATGGCACCGCAGCAGATGGTATGATACTAAACACGATGGTATACGCCAATACCGATTATTTCAGACTTGAACCTTTTGTGTTTGATAAAAACGGAGATGTACGCTGGTGGCTTGACCTGAGCGCCTATGGAGAAATAGGGTTTCCGGTTGAGCGTCTCGAAAACGGAAATATTATCGTTGGCTTTGACACTAAAATTTATGAGTACAATATGTTAGGTGAAATCATGAATGAACTTACCCTTTCCGGCTATCATTCGCATCACGATATTATTGAATTACCAAGCGGCGATCTGGCTTGCGCTGTAACCAAAGACGGCACCACCATTGAGCATAACGAGGGTACTGTCAACAGCGTGGAAGACCACTTTATTGAAATCCGAAGGAACAGCGGTACCATCATTCAGGAATGGGACATGCGTGAAATTCTGGATGTTGACCGTGATGATGTTGCCTACGTTGCAGCCGACTGGTTTCATCAAAATGCACTGTGGTACAACATGTACACCGATTCCTATTTGATATCCGGACGGCAACAAGGCGTGATTAAAACCGACAGAAACAACGACCTGCAGTGGATTCTGGCACCCCATTACAACTGGGGAAATGCCGGCGCAGAAGGAAACGGACAGCCCACAGAGCCCTACCTGCTCACGGCGGTGGATGCTTCCGGAACACCCTATGGAGAAGAAGTACAACTCGGCAACCAATGCGCCGGCGATTTTGACTGGCCATGGGGACAACATGCCTGTATGAAACTGAGCAACGGCAATATCCTACTTTACGACAACGGTGTAAACCGGCAGTTCCAACAACCATCAACCAACCACTCCAGAGCAGTGGAATACAGCATCGATGAAGAAAACATGACCGTAACACAGGTGTGGCAATACGGGAAAGAACGCGGCAATGAATTTCACTCCTTCATTGTCAGCGATGTGGATGTGCTTGATAATGGCAACCGCCTGATTACATCGGGCACGGTTAATTACAACAACCTGCATTACGCTAAAATTACAGAGGTCAGCTACCCCGACAATATGGAAACCTTTGAGGCAACAGTTTACTTTCAGGATGAACTTGGCAGCGATGAAGGAGGCTGGGGAGATTTTGACCTGATATACCGCTCTGAAAAATTGCCATTATACCCGAAAATCGACTAAATGTATTAATATCTGTTTTTTTTACTATCTTTGGTGTAAACAAAGCTTAGATCCACATGGAAAAGTATATTTTATCAGTTTTTGCCGGCCTGTTAATCCTAATCAGCGCCTGCTCCGAAGACAGCGAAAACCTGAACGATTACATCATTGCGGGTGAAACAACGCCTGAACAAACCGCACATTACACCTTTGATGCTTCAATCAACGATCAAAATCAGAACACAAGCATCAGCCTGGACCTGAACGCTGATGGAACTGATGATTTGAAATTATTTAATCAGAGTTTTGAAAACGATAGTGTTTTCGTTCGGCGCATTGGCATAAAAGCCCTTGGTAACCTGCAGCTTGCACAGGAGACAAACCCCTCCGACAGTCTGCATTTTGCCGATACAGTATCTGATTTATATTGTGAGCAGGGAGCTATCATTGATCAGGACCATCCGTGGCAACCAGCAGGGCATGAAGCCATGCTTGAACATATCTTAATTATGACCACTGAGGAAGGCGATCACCAAACAACCACAACCACCCGTCGGGCCTCGGTGAGTGATTCGTCAGTTCCATACCTTGGTTTTCGCCTCTACATTGACAACCGGTATCACTACGGATGGATAAAGCTCATTCGCAGCCAGGACTCGAACTCCACTACCATCAGCATTAGTGAGGCTGCTATAACTCAGGTTTACAGTGACTAACGGGGCAATTGTGAGCTTAAGTCGTCCATGGCTTTTTGGATATTTCTGCCTGCCATTTTCTGAATCATAAAAGCACGTACCCTGCCCAGGGGATATTCCCACTGTGTGGTATCGTACATACGCCAGCTTATTTCTGTTTCTCCCGTAGCTTTGGGGATGAGACGAATATCAGAGCGCAATGAAGGGGCTTCCTCAATAAAGGCTATTTCGAGTATTATCAAACTGTCGGGATACAGCGAATCCATTTCCATATAGCCTTTGCCCTGTATTTCATGCTCCCATTCCAGACGCTGCCCGGGTCCGGCAGAATCATTTACTGTAATGTTCATAGCAGAATCGCGCCAGGGAAACCAGCTCAGCCAGTTTTCAAAATCAGAAATATGCTGATACAGGCTGTCAGCAGGCATCTGAACATTCCGTGTCTTGGTCATATCAAGCTTTTCGGGCAATGCCGCAGCCCAGATAAAAAAGATGACAGCCAAAAAAACGACACCAAAAAAGGTCTTTTTTAAAGATTTCATAAGCAATATCTGACATTAATTAAGCAGGCTTTGGTTTTCAGATTGACCCTGCTTTTGTTATTTTTACACCATGAACGCAATCCGACACGGCACATCAAAGGTAAAAAATTATGCCTCACTGGTCAAATTCAGTCACAGCATATTTGCTCTGCCATTTGCCATTACCGGCTATTTCATGGCGATTCTGGAGTTCGGGTATCCCTTTCAATGGGAACATTTGCTGGCGGTCGTTCTGTGTATGGTTCTGGCACGCAATGCAGCCATGGGCTTTAACCGGTATGCGGATGCAGGCATTGACAAGGACAACCCGCGCACGGCACAACGGGAAATCCCGGCCGGCATCATAAAACGACGCCATGCCCTTTGGTTTGTCATTATCAATGCCGTCTTGTTCATCGCTGTCACCTGGTTTATCAACCGCCTTGTATTTTTTCTTTCACCCATAGCCCTGCTGGTTGTTCTGGGCTATTCATACACAAAACGATTTACCAGCCTGTCGCATTTTGTGCTGGGGCTGGGATTGGCCATTGCTCCAACAGCAGCTTTTCTGGTTGTTTCTGCCCGTTTTGAAACCCTGCCGGTGTTGCTATCAGGCATGGTATGGCTATGGACTGCCGGTTTTGACATTTTGTATTCATTGCAGGATGAGGGTTTTGACCAAAAACGCAAATTGTACAGCATCCCATCAGCCATGGGACGCAAAGGGGCATTGATCACCTCTGTCCTCACCCATCTTGGCTCGGTGGCTTTTGTTATGCTTATCGGTATTATGATGGAGGCAGGTTACATATACTGGCTGGGCGCTGTTTTGTTCACCGGGTTGCTCACGTATCAGCACATCATTGTAAAACCAAATGATATTTCACGTATTAACCTGGCTTTTGGCACTTTAAACGGCATCGCCAGCATTGTTTACGCGGTTTTTACCATCCTCAGCATGGCTTGACCAACCGTCAGGTCTTCATGCATTGCAGGTATAGGTTTATTTCTGCGGTATACCTGCAAATCATCTTGACCTGGCTGTTGCGTGCTCACGGATGAGTAAGCGCAATATCCGCCCTGAAAGGGCAGCTCAAAACAGGTGCGGACAACGTCCGTACCTGCTGAGAACCGACCCGGTACGCCCTGAAAGGGCAGCTGAATTGGTACCCGTTTTGAAATGTTTGATTTCTGATTGATTTGCCCTTTCAGGGCGCAACCGGTTTGTTGCATTCAGGCTACGACGGTGCCGTAG
>CAYQMB010000121.1:0-8033 GCA_964418565.1 uncultured Bacteroidales bacterium
TGCAGTCGTCAATTGAACAAGCATCAGATGAATCCGGATATAATCAGTATATTGACGGTGAGGATAAATCGCTTGGTATTGTTGCTTGCGGTATTACCTACAATTACCTGATGGAAAACTATCCTGAGGGTTGTCCTTATCCTGTTGTGAAAATTGCACAGTACCCTGCTCCACATGCGCATCTCGATCGACTGAAAGATGACGTGGATGCCATTATGGTATTGGAAGAAGGCTATCCGCTGCTTGAAGAAAAAATGCGGGGTTATTTTAACGACAGCCATACCATACATGGTCGCCTGAATGGCTCACTGCCACGCGATGGGGAACTGAATCCAAACATTGTAGGCCGTGCAGTTGGTCTTGAAATCCGTGAAGGAGAACCTATACCTGAAGATGTACAGGGACGCCCGCCGGCATTGTGCCCGGGCTGTAGCCACAGAGATGTTTATCTTGCCCTTAATGAGGCTCTGAAACCATATGGAGAAGGACGCGTGTTCTCCGATATCGGTTGTTATACGCTTGGTGCACTGGCTCCGTTTAATGCCATCAACTCATGTGTTGATATGGGCGCATCTGTAACCATGGCTGTCGGTGCCGCCGATGCAGGTATTGTGCCGGCTGTTTCCATGATTGGTGACTCAACCTTTACCCACAGTGGCATGACAGGTCTGCTGGATGCAGTTATCAAAAACTCACCCATTGTTGTGATTATCTCTGATAACAGCACCACCGGTATGACAGGCGGACAAAAATCCCACGCCGAAGGTCGCCTTTTCGATATTGTCAAAGGACTTGGTGTGCCCGAAGAACATGTGCGTGCCATGAATCCTCTGAAAAAATACCACGAGGAAAACGTTCAGATCATGAAAGAAGAACTCGAGTACAATGGTGTGAGCGTCATTATTCCGCAACGTGAATGTATACAGACTGCAGCGAAAAAGAAACGCGCAGCCAAGAAAGCCAATAAATAAGAGTTAAACGAATTAAAACAGTTTATCATGAAACGTGACATTATATTAGCCGGAGTCGGCGGACAAGGAATCCTCACAATCGCAGCCGCTATTGGTACCGCTGCAGTGAATAAAGGACTGTATCTTAAACAGGCCGAAGTTCATGGCATGAGCCAGAGAGGTGGCGATGTCCAGTCTAACCTCCGTATCTCTGACAAACCGATTCATTCTGACCTTATCGCTAAAGGCGGTGCGGATATGATTTTAAGTGTCGAGCCCATGGAGGCTTTGCGATACCTTCCATTTCTTAAGGAAAATGGCCATGTGATTACCAATACAAAACCATTTAACAACATCCCCAATTATCCGGATGAAGAAAAACTCATGGAAAAGATCAATGCACTGAAGCATAAAGTTTCCCTCAATGCAGATCAAATTGCCAGAGAAGACATTGGTACTGCACGTGCTTCAAATATTGTGATGCTGGGAGCTGCTCTTCCGTTCCTCGGTTTCGAAATGGAAGATCTGGAAGGTGCTATTCGTCAGCTTTTTGGCCGCAAAGGTGAAAAAATTGTCGAAATGAACATCAAAGCTCTGCATGCCGGAAGGGATGTGGCTATGAAAAATCAATAATGCATATAAGAACCGCCACAAAAGCATCATTCGAAAGGGTGATGCTTTTGTTTTATTAGACAAACCAGTATGAAGATTTTCAGGAGATACCCCAGACGGTTTTGGGTGGCTAACACCCTGGAGTTGTTTGAACGCTTTGCCTGGTATGGCATGTTTATGGTGCTTGCCCTTTACCTGACAAATTCTCAGGATACCGGTGCCCTTGGATTTTCCCAGGCGCAAAAAGGCCTGATGATGGGGGTGGTGGTAGGTACCCTTTACCTGATGCCTTTGTTTACAGGAGCAATCGCTGATCAGATTGGATACCGCTTAACCCTTATTATGGCGTTTTCCATAATGGCTGTGGGCTACTTCCTGATGGGCATAGTTACATCATATTCTGTGTTTTTTGCTGCCTTTTTTCTGACAGCCATCGGTGCGGCCTTGTTTAAACCTGTGATATCAGCAACCATTGCTGATACCACTGATGACAAAACCTCATCCATTGGCTTTGGAATATTTTATATGATGGTTAATCTGGGGGCATTCCTGGGCCCCTTGTTTGCAGCGCAGGCAAGACAGAACGGTTGGCAATATGTGTTTTTTGGTGCTGCTGCCCTGATGATTGTTAATATGGTGCTCTTGCTGGGATTGTACAAATCACCGCCACGAAAACAAGCCAGAGAAAAGTCTTTTAAAAAGGAAGTGTCACAAGCATTAAAAAATGTCGGTATCGCTCTGTCTGATAAGAAGTTTGTGCTCTTTCTCTTAATCGTTGTGGGCTTCTGGACCATGTACAATCAGTTGTTCTTTACATTACCAACATTCGTGCACGACTGGATGGATACCAGCATTGTCTACGATAAAATTTACGCATTCTGGCCCTGGCTGGCTGAGGCCATTGGAACCAAAGAGGGAACCATCGCTCCCGAAATCATTACGGACATTGATGCCATGTACATCGTGCTGTTTCAACTCCTGGTGTCCTGGGCTGTGATGAAATGGCGGCCGGTTAACGCGATGATGACTGGCTTTCTTGTAAGCGCTGTTGGCCTGGGATTAACATTTATGCAGCACAATGCCATGTACCTGTTTGCTACCATCCTGATATTCGGGCTGGGGGAGATGGCCAGTTCACCAAAAATTACCGAGTACATCGGAAAAATTGCTCCCCGCGATAAACTTGCCCTCTATATGGGCTGTTCGTTTTTGCCCATGGCCGGTGGCAATTACCTTGCCGGTTGGCTGTCAGGTGGATTGTACGGACGCCTTTCCGATAAAGCGGTTTTGTTACGTAATGATTTGACTGGCAAAGGGGTGAATGTCCCGGAGCTGTCAGAATCATTTACAAAAACAGACCTGTATGAAATGGGGCAAATGGAGCTGAATATGAATGCCCGTGAAATGACACAGTATTTGTGGGATACTTATGAGCCATCCTCAATATGGCTGATATTTACCGGAATTGGTGTGGGATGCTTTGTGTTGCTTTTTGTTTATGACCGTTTTATTTTAAAATCCAAAAAACAAAAGTGATGATTATTTGTGATCTTAGTGAAAAGCAATATAAACCTGTCGTAAAATGCTAAAACTCATAAAACCACTGATGATCATTTGCTTCCTTGTGGTGGGGGCCTCTGCATCGGCTCAGAATCCCGGAGATAGTACAGTATCCCCATTCATCTACGGAGGTCAGGCCGGTCTGGGACTGAGCCATCTCGGCGATGCTGATACCATTCCTGAAGGTGCAGCGCTACCCTTTTTGGGCTTTCACGGACAATATAAACCCTCAGATCATTTCGGTGTGATGGCCTCGGCTCAGTATAGCCAGCGCGGTTCCAATACGGGAAATCAGGCATTGAAATACCGTTTGCATTATCTGGATCTGGACCTTATGCCCGAAATCTGTTTTCTGGATTATTTTACCATTCGGGCCGGTGTGCGGTACGCTTTGCTTCTGGGGCAAAAATACAAAGAACTTTCAGGGGAAAGCAGCAGCGGATATGTTACCCGTGATTTTTCCGGAGGATTTTCAAACCAACTGGAAGCCCTTGTCGGGATTGAAGCGGCATTTGATAACGAATGGGCGTTGTATGCGAATTACAGTTTGCCGGTAACCGATATGCCCTACACCAATTTTCAGGTGGGAATTGCTTACCGGCCTGCCTCCTCCATTTTTGAACCTGAAGGCCCTACGGTACGTGAAATACCTGACGACCGCTCAAAGCTGCCATACATTACCGATCTTAAGCTCAACAACGATGGCCTGACAATGGTGCCGCCGGAAGTGTATCAAATGAAAAAACTTAAAAAGCTGAGCCTGATCCGAAATAGCCTGCGCAACATACCTATGGAGATTGGCCAGCTTGAACAGTTGGAATATCTGGCATTGCAGTTTAATGACATCAAGGCCATCAGCAATTCAATTGGTGAATTACAAAAACTGGAATACCTGGATTTGCGCTACAATGAGTTGGAAAAACTGCCTTCCGCTCTGACACAACTTGAAAACCTGCAGTTTTTGTACCTGGGGCATAATGAGCTGAGAAAACTCCCTGAAAACATCGGCGATTTGCAGAATCTGCAATACCTGCACATTGGCAAAAATTTTCTGAATGATTTGCCGGAATCTCTGTTTGAAATCAATACACTTATTGAACTGGACCTTCGGGATTCTGGTCTGATAAGCATCCCTGATAAGTTGCATCAGCTCAGAAACCTGGAGCGCTTGTATGTTGATTTTCCTGTACCGCCTTCAGTGGTGAATGCAAACCCACGGCTGCAGATTATTCGGGAATAGACCATCCGGCTTCCCGGATGATAACCTGTTGTTCAGAGAATGGAATTTCCGGACATAAAATTATTACGCCATGGCATATCATGCTTGATCTGAATTACCATGAGCGATGCAGAATCAGGTCTGGACAGAGACGTTTAAGATTAGTAGCAGAAAAACAAATAAATATTCTTGATAATTTTTTCTTTAGGCATATCCGTTTTACCCGTATTGATCCGGTATGTGAAATTAATTCCGTTTCCGGGAGACAGTAAAAAATCTTCGAATGTTACCTGAAGGATACCGTTCGGGTAAACATGCAAATTATGATTATGGTCACTTTCCAGTACTTCAACATCTGATGGTTGAGGGGTGATGTTCAGTGTAATCATCAATACGACCTTATTGGCGGTAAGCCTGCCTGTATTTATCAGGGTTAATTTATCCGTAAATACTGCTTTATTAGCCTCTTTAAACAGATTGACACTCTGTTTATAGCCTGAAGACTTGTGGTACTTTATCTTCTGCTCGGTCTTTATGTTTGTCTCGTTTTTCATAAATGTACTCTATTTTATTAGACGTAACAGAGTATTAAAAGGTTGTCTGATTTGTGATATTTTTTTGGTTTATTCAACCGTAAGTGCGTTGTTGCAAAATGAATGCCAAAGGAAATATGTCCTCTGAATTGGTCTGTATTAATGGGGCATTTGTAACTTTTCCGGAAACGAAAAAAGGCCATTCCGTATTCCGAAATGGCCTTTGATAAAACTAATGGTGTTTATGCGTTCTGGTACCGCTCGTTAACCTTATTCCAGTCTACAATTTCCCAGAAATTTTCAATGTATTCCGGACGTTTGTTTTGACGGTCAAGGTAATAGGCGTGTTCCCATACATCGCATGTGAGCAGGGGAGTATGGCCCTCTGTCATTGGGTTGTCAGCATTCTGACCCTGAATGATGTCCAGTTTGCCGTCTTTTGTTTTTACCAACCAGGCCCAACCTGAGCCAAAGAGGGTTGCTGCTTTCTTGGAAAACTCATCTTTGAACTTTTCAAAATCGCCCCAGCGTTTATTGATGGCATCAGCAATTTCGCCTGTTGGTTTTCCACCACCGTCCGGAGAAAATCCTTCCCAGTAAAAAGTGTGGTTCCAGGTTTGCGCAGCGTTGTTAAATACGCCACCATCGGATTTTTTAATCACATCTTCCAGAGGCATGTCAGCATACTCGGTATCTTCTGTGTGTCCGTTAAGTTTTTTCACATAACCGGCATGATGCTTGTTGTAGTGAAAATCCATGGTGCGTTTGGAAATGTGCGGTTCCAATGCATTCAGTTCATAAGGTAATTCTGGTAATTTAAAAGCCATATCGTTTTAGATTTTTGATGTTTTTAATTGTTCATGTAATAAACGTACATCCTTACAGATTGTTTTAAAAAAATCTTGAGGGTACATGCCATGGAATTTTTGCTTCTTTTGGATTATATCTGAATGATTTCACCGTCCCTTGCAGGATGGAGTGTGATGTTCCGGGACGATAAATCCTGAATTTTATTCCGTGCCGCTTCCACATCTTCCATAAACCAGCTCCCAAAATGCATAAACACGATGCAATCCGTGTATTGACTAAATACCCTCACAATATCCGGAATGCCTGTATGACCGAATATCTTTCCGCTCTTCTTATCCCGGCGTATCATTCCGCCTTTTTCAATAAAACTGCCTTCCGTTATAACCGCATCAAGCTGCCCGAATGTGTCCTGATATTGCTTTTCTATCCAGGCTATGTCTCCTGTATAGAGCAGCCTTTTGCCGTCTTTTTCTATCAGATAGGCCAGCGATTTCACCTTCAGGCTGTGAATTACCGGAATGGGGGTGATGTGGTAGCCGTTTTTGTCAAATGGCTTGTCCACAACCGATACATCATTAAGCTCTTCAGGTTTTTCCGGTCCGTAAGCCTGAATCTTTTGTTTCAGACTGTTGTTTTTGCGCATAAAATAAGCATGATCGGGATGAAAATGCGAAAACAGCACAAAACCGGGATTGTATTCCAGAAAGCTTTCTTCCCCCAGATCAATCATCAGTTCATCATTGATCAAAACCCCCGAATGCTTGCTGTGCCATGGGGCAGATTCGTCAATTTCACCTCGTGTGCCCAGAATTTGTATTTTCATACCTGAAAGGTAATGATAATTGCGGGATAAATGAAAAGCATACCACCAGCGGCAAATATGCAGACCGATAATGCATGGCAGTGAAAATAATTTTTCTAATTTTGCATCACAGAAAAACGGCCCCATAGTTCAAGGGATAGAATAGCGGTTTCCTAAACCGTAGATCCAGGTTCGAGTCCTGGTGGGGCTACTCTTAATTTCGCCTTATATCATAAAAGCCCAGTAATGCAGTACTTTATATCTTTGTGGATTGTTCTGTATACTCCGCATATTTCACATTATTTACATATTTTGGAACTTTATTGGAACAAAGTTTGGAACAATGCGTATATATTGAAGAACTCGAACCTATGAAAGTATATTTCAAAACAGACAGTCGTGTAACCGCAGATAAGAAGCAGGCTTTGTATTTGTACGGCTCTCACAATGGTGTTAAATACAGAAAAACATTGTTCCAAATTGATGCCAATACATTTGATCAAAAGAGGCAGCAAATTAAATCCACAAACATTCGGCATGTTACACTAAACAGCAGAATTCTCGAAATAAAATACAATGTGGAGAAATTTATAACCGAATGTTACCTGTCCGGGGAAACGCTTGAATGGGATAAGATAATCAATCATGTTTTTGAAAACAGTGATATGAAAACCCTGGAGTCTTTGGTTTATGATGAAATCAAGACAAATGGACATCTGTATTCTGATGGTACTAAACTGAGATACAGTAGCAATCTACGAGCAATTCAAAACTTTAAAAAACCTATATATCTCCATGATATCACACCTGAATATATTTCTGGTGTGTATCAATTTCTTGAAAAAAGAGGAAATCAGATCACCAGCATAAATACCAAGCTGAAATTTTTGAGAAAATTTGTCCGCTTAGCAAAACAAAAGAAACTCATAAAAGACAACCCATTTGATTATTACACAATCAGAGAAAAAGAGACCACACCGGTGTATTTAACGCCTGATGAACTCACGCAACTGGAAGAATTCCATGATACAATGCCGGTAAATTATCAGAAGCAATTGCTGCAGAAATTTCTGTTCTTTTGTTTTACCGGTCTGCGGATATCAGACTGGCATAAAGTAACAGAAAAACACATTCGGGAAAAGAGAATCGAAATACGAATGCAAAAAACTCAAAACAAGTTAATTATCCCCATTGGGAAAAGAGCCTTAAAATATGCTCCGCTCACACAATTTGAAGACCATACCGGTCAATACATGAACCGGGAGTTGAAAAAGATAATGCAAGCGGCCGGAATTGATAAAAATGTAACAACAAAAACCGCCAGGCATTCATTTGCTGTGATTTTCCTATCCAAAGGAGGAAATCTATTTACCCTGAAAACGCTTTTGGGCCATAAAAAGGTAGAAAGCACCCTTGTTTATTCAAGGCTTGTAGATACAGCCCTGGTAGATCAGATAAAGTTGATTGATGAGTGATGTGTTGATGTGAATAATGCTATGGCATTTGCACAAAAACAAAAGCGTTATTTCAGTGATAAATGTTGTTGT
>CAYQMB010000122.1:0-7977 GCA_964418565.1 uncultured Bacteroidales bacterium
GTTTTTTTGAAACAGGCCAGATGCTCTTCATAATACTTGAGCGTTGTGCCGGTAAGCTGATATACGGTGGTGCCGTCAAACAAAACCATCACATATATGAGCTCTGATTTCCCGGTTTTGCTGTTATTACCTATCCCGTAAATCTCATACCCTGACAATCCGTCAACCTGAACAGCTTCCGGTTCTATTTCCTGCTTGTTCCCGAATTCCAGGGGATACTGATTCAGGACTTTATCCAGGTATTTCTTCTGGTTTTCACCGCGAGGTACCGTTGTTTCGTTAATCATGAACGCTGTTTTGGCATCGGTTTCACTGGGCATATTCCCATCTTCGGTGAACACCAGGGAATTCATCAGGATGTTCCCGGGCTTTAGCTTACAAATGTTGTGGTCCACAGCAAAATCAAAGCCCTCGGTGATGGGAACTTCTTGTTCCGGAGTATAAATCACACTCAGCAAGGCTGATTTTACCCGTTTGGCTTCCTTTTGAGCATCATTATCCTTCACCCAGGAGGCATTTAATACATAGGTGTTTTCAAGATTACCAATAACCAGCAAATACCGCATGTAGGTTTTTCCGTATGCCATCTGCAAACCTGACTGAAGCAGAGCCTGGTAGCCATTAATACGGTACATGGTTTCATCGGCCACAACCATGCCTTCCCGTATGTCTTTGTTGCGTTTAAAGGCCACAAAATTGTCCTGCACACTGCCGGGTACCTTAAATGCCATAATGGAGCCCGTGGTTAGTGGATTTTCAAAGCCATGAAACCGATCAGAAGGCTCATACCCTTCGGGTGGCACAATTTTCAGGGCTGTTCCCGGGATTTTTTCGTATCCGGCATGTTCTTTGTTTTGTATTTCGATGGATTTTTGAGCAAAAGCATTAACTTGGAGGCTCAAAATTAGTAACGTGTAAATCAGTTTTTTCATCCGTGTCTGCGTTTTTGCAGCATAAATCAAGATTGATGCCAAATTTTATGAAAAAAATACTTGTCTTACTCCTGATAACAAAGGTAATGATTCTTTTGGCTCATGCCGGCGAAATTCAAACCTATTCCGATGTTGTGTACGACGATAAAATAAAGTCCGCCCGCATCCATCAGGACGGATGGGAGGTGTCTTATCCTTTTTATGAACTGGGAAACGTTGAAAATCACCTTCTTATGACCTGGGATGATCTCAGCGAGGACCCGCGTGATTTGTCCTACAGACTTGTGCATTGCGATCAGAACTGGCAAAAAAGCAACCTCTTTTTTTCCGATTACATCGATGGCTTTGAAGTAAACCCCGTGCGTGATTACGAAATGTCGGTGAATACTTTTCTGCCATACGACCATTTTGAACTCACACTGCCCAATGACGACATCCGGTTTCGCGAATCGGGCAATTATGCTGTTGTTGTGTTTGAAACAGCAGAACCAGAAAAACCATTGATTGTAAAACGCTTCATGGTGGTGGAACATGATGTCAGAATCAATGCACGGGTAGAACAGCCTGTGATGAGCCTCTACCGCACCCTTGGGCATGATGTGAAATTCACCCTGGAAACCAACAGCATGTCTTTCAATAATTTTTTCGATGATATTGATGTGTGCATTGTCCAGAATTACCAGTGGGAAACTGCTAAATCCGGCTTTAACCCCGACTTTATTAACAACGATGAGGTGGTGTTTAACCGCGATGATCAGGCCGTGTTCAAAGCCATTAACGAATACCGGCGTTTTTCCACACGTGAGCTGAAATATACCGATGCCGAGGTTGCTGCCATCGGTTTTGATGACCCCAATTATTACGTGCGGCTTACCACCGATCCCAACAATCAGTTTAAGCAATACCTTGACCGTGATGATTTCAACGGACGTTATGCCATATCAAACCGCGAGGGGTGGGAGTCGGTCACCGATGCTGATTATACCTGGGTGAAATTCAGCATTCCGGCCCGCTTTAATCTCATGCCGGCCTCTGTGCACGTGTATGGCGAGCTTACCAACTGGCGACTGGATTCAACCACGCTTATGACCTTCAATTCGGAAAAGATGCAGTACGAAACCAGCCTCTTGCTCAAACAGGGCGTTTACAACTACCGCTATGTTTTGAAAGAGGAGGATGGTACGGTAAATCACATGCGTTTTGAAGGCTCGCACTGGGAAACGGAAAACGATTACATGATCATTGTCTATTACCACGACAGGAGCCTGGGTGCCGACAGAATACTCGGTTTTGACCTTGTCAATTCACGCGGTAAAAAAGAGGAGTAAGCTGATGTGAATAATGATGTGGCAAATCCCCGCTTACCAGCGGGGTCGGTCTTCGCCCTGTAGCTGACAATTCCCGTGCCCCTTGCCGTAATGCTGAGGGCAGGAGCTTCCGCTTCCTGCGTGGCGATGGTTTCGATAGCAGAAACCATACAATGCTGCAGGTTATCTGCTTGTTGTATGCAAATTTGCTGGTGTGACGCCACGCATCCACCTGTTCGGTCGCTCTGCCCACAGCACGTCAACAGGCCACAGGGCTTGTCAGGCTGCCGGGCTACGCCCTTTTGCAGGTCATTGCTTACAGGTAACACATCTCCCGATTCAACAAATGTTGTAAATAGCAACTAAAAAAGTGCCGGTTTTTCGCAATCAAAAAGTACCACATGCATCCAGGGAGTAGGTTTGTTTAGGAATATACCTTAGAGTCAGGAGATGAGTTTACACGAGCTTATGGTTCTTTTGATCTTATAAATTGGCAAACTGTACCCCTTTCTTGCTAAAAAAATTAACGGCAATGCATAATTATGGAAGAGGCGTACCGCTGTATGTCTTTACATTCCTGTCTGATCACCTGGCAAGAGCTATTATAACCGGTAATATATTAGCAATAAAAATCTTTTTCTTTATTGAATTTACTTTGTTTATATTTGCACAAAATAAGGTTTCAGAAACAGACAGCATATGGTGTGATAACCAGATTTTTGAAATCCTTGTTTTAATGCCTGAAAATCAGCGCATTTTATATGATTGTGAAACTAAAAACGATTTATGTCAGCATCAGGAGAATCCTTTAGAAAAAAGGAGATCAGAAAACAAAAAGAAAAGAAAAAGAAGGCTAAACTGGAGAAAAAGAAAGCCAGAAAAGAACGGGAAGCACAGGGCGGCCTTGACGATATGATTGCATGGGTGGATGAAAACGGAAACCCAACAGACACACCACCCGATCCGGACAAAAAGAAAGAAGAAATCGACCCCGATGATATCCGGGTTTCTGTACCAAGCGATGATGAAGTTGGTATTGAAGATGATCCCGTCAGGGAAGGAGTGGTTGATTATTACAACGATGAAAAAGGCTTTGGGTTTGTTATCGATGGCGAAACCAAAGAAAGTGTTTTTGTACATATTAACAATGTACAGGGAGAGGATGAAATAAGGGAAGGCATGCGTCTGCAATTTGAAGTGGAAAAAGGCGCCAAAGGCCCCGCAGCAGTCAATGTCAAAATTGTAAGATAATAAACGCACTAACATAAAAAAAACCGGAACCTCAGGGCTCCGGTTTTTTTGTTGCAATACATTGATTACTTAATACCGAGTTTCTTACGTATGGATTTCGGAATGGCATCCTTATGCACTACCACATTCATGGTTTTGTATTCTATAAAGGATTTGGATGCATAAAAGTATCCATCATAAATGTTATTGGTGTCCCAGGAGTTTTTAACCTTATAATACATATTGCCTTTCTGATCTTTAGCGGTACCGCAAATCAGCATGCCGTGATCATCGGTGGTCTGGTAATTGTTAAAGGCTTTCTGACGCATTTCCTGTGTGATTTCCTTTTCAGGAACAATCTTGTCAAAGCTGTAGAGCATTTTGGTTTTCTCGCTGTTGCTCATTTCATCCCACTTAGCCTGCTCTAGTCCGTCGAGCTGTGGTTTTTCAGTTTCAGGTACAATAGCAACACCATTGCTCCATGAAAAACCTTTCTCACTTACATCAGCTCCCCAGGCAGCCGTATAGCCGTTTTCAACGGCATTGTCAAGAACCTGCACCATCTCATCCATTGGCAGATTATATGATTTTGCCCATTGCCAGTTGTCCGGAATTTCCAGAACAAACTGCTCGTAAAACGGATGGTGGGTGTATGAGGTCAGATTGATGTAGTTACTCATATCAAGATCAAGCTCATCAGCGTATGATTGGGGCGTGTATGTTTTGCCGTCAACTTCAAATTCTTCGGGTATGTCGCCAAGGTAAGCATCCAGAATGCCGTTGTAGGCAGATATCCATGCGGTTGAAAGTTCTTTGTTTTTGTTTTTTATCACGGCATCCACAAATTCTTTCAACACGTGATCCAGCTCGCCATGCACGTGGTTATCCTGTCCGTAATTCAGGCCTTCGTAAATGTTCTCGGGCATCATACCGTAATGCTCGTAAACATAAAAAACATCGTAAAATGCACCACCGCCGCCAAAGTTGGTTTTGCCGTGCATGCGAACGTATTTTTCGGCTTTGTCTTCATATGCCTTACGCACAATCCACAGTTCAGCCAGGTCGAAATCGCCTTTGTCCAGGCGCAACAGCTCGGCTTCAAGCAAAGCAAGGCCACTGTAGCTCCAGCATGTACCTGCACGGTACTGGTTTTTTACGGAGGTAACCGGAATGTCTTTCACGGTTTCAAACTGATAGGCATTGTCTTTTTCTTCCTTGTCTTCCTGGGCTGTTACCGGAAGTACAAGCATAATACCTGCAATCAGAATACTGAGTAAACGAATATGTTTCATAATTTTAAAAAGTTTGTGTTTCATTAACAAATGTAGCAAAATTTCCCGCTGATGGGATGTTGTTAAGACAATTCTAAGATTTATCCGCCCAGGCTTCTCAGAAATACAGCCATCAGCACACCCAGATAATTGCCAATGGCATAGCCGATAATGCCCACCGTTAGTCCGGAAATAATGATCTGCTTGTTTTTCAATACCCCGGCCACAACCGGCACAAAGGGAGGCGAGCATATCATTGCGGTAGCTGTAATGATGGTGGTATCGGTATCCACTTTAAAAATGGCGGAAATCAAAATGTGCAGAACGAATGTTCCGAAAATCACACTGGCAACAAACCAGAACAGGGCAGGTGAGAGGTTGATGAAATCCTCAGCGTTTACCATGGAGGCCACCGTGATGGAAAATACCAGAATCAGATACATCCCACCTTCAAAACTTTTCTTTATCCTGTTAAGGGCTGGTACTGCACTGCCCGCAAGACTCAGAGTGGTGATGCTTAAAATCACAACCAGCATGGAAATACCTCCGGTAAGTAAAAAGCTCAGGCCTGCAGACACCGCAGCAATACCGGCTGCAACACCAAAGGCAATCATGAACCGCGGAAAGTACGCTTTTTTGAAAAACCCATCGTATGGATCCGGTGTTTCGCCGTTGTACTCAATTTTATAATGATAACCGGATTTTTTTTCTTTGTATTTAGGCAGCAACCACGATAATAAGCGGCTTCCGGAGCTCATTATCAGCAGCAGGAACACAGCCGACAGAAAAATATCGTATGTGTTTACCATCAGATACACTTCAGGGGTGATGTCAAGGGCGGTTTGTATAGACGCCAGGTTTGGTGTGCCTCCGGTATACAATCCGATAAGCAAACCACCAACCTGCCAGCTTTCCGGCAGATGCTCTCCGAAAGCAAGCCACACGGCTGTAACAATTCCTATCAGGCTTACCACGGCCAACAGCATGCTCAAAAGTGTACGGCCGGCAAGTTTTACCCACTGCTTTACCTGTGATCCGAAAAGCAAAAGAGGCAAAGCAAGCGGAATGGTGGCACTGGTGAAAATCTCCTGTACTTTCTCACTGCCTTCCGGTAAAATATCTGTCAAACCGATGATAAAGCCCAGTGCGTAACACAACAACACAGCACCGATGCGGTCAAGAATTTTGTAACGTTTCGTTAGCAGGATGATCAGGTAAGGCGATACAAGGTAAAACAGGCTTAATATGATGAGTTTCATAATCCCGGGATTAAATGCTTATTGTTAGCCCGTCGTATGCCAGATGCATGTTGGCAGGCAGTTCGTTTTCCACATCCTGATGCAGGCCCATCTGATGACTGATGTGTGTAAACCACGCAGCCTGGGGTGAAAATTCCTGAACAAGTGTTTTTGCTTCACTCAGCGATAAGTGTGAAATGTGGCCTTGTTTTCTCAGCGCATTTACAACGATGTAACGGGATCCGGAAATTTTCTCTTTTTCTTCCGGCGGAATGTACTTGGCATCCGTAATGTAGGTAAAATCGCCAATCCGGAACCCCAGGATCGGCAGCCGGTAATGCATTACCCGAATGGGAATGATTTTAATACCATTAATGTAAAATTCATTCAATCCGATGTTGTGCAGGTTGACCTGTGGCACCCCCGGGTATTTTTTTTCGGTAAATACGTATGGAAATGATGTTCTAAGGGCTTCCTGTACCCGTTTTTCTGCGTACAGATCTACTGCCTGGCGGGTCATGAAATTAAACGAGCGCAATTCGTCCATGCCGGCAATGTGATCGCGGTGTTCGTGTGTGTACAATACAGCATTGATTTTTTCAACCTTTTCGCGGAGCATTTGCTGCCTGAAATCAGGTCCGGTATCCACGGAAATTACCGTGTCGCCATGTTCGATGAGAATGGATGTGCGCAGCCGGTTGTCTTCAGGCTTTTCAGACTGACAAACCTTACAATTGCAACCAATTACCGGTACGCCTTGTGATGTTCCTGTGCCTAAAAAAGTAATCTTCACCCTATGCCTCCATCCTTATTTATTTCAAAGATAGTAACACTCCCTGTTGTAAAATCTGACATCTGTCATCCGTTCTCAAATTTATCCTTGCCGGGATGATACTCATAAATCAGTCTTCAATCAGTCCATTGTTGTATGCAAACCGAATCAGTCCGATGGAGTTTTTTACTCCCAGTTTTTGCAACAGATTACGGCGGTGTGTATCAACCGTACGGCGGCTGATGAACAGCTTTTCAGCAATTTCATTGTTTGTCATTTCCTGTGCTATAAGTTGCAAGACTTCAATTTCACGATCCGTTAACTGGCCTGCAATGTCGTTGTTCTTGGAGGTTTTGTTGCGTTTGCTCTCCGGTGTCATGTAATTGTTCATCACAACATCGGTGACCTCGGGTGAAAAGTATGGTTTGCCTTCAGCTACGGTCTCTATGGCCTTAACCAAATCATCTCCGCTGGTGTTTTTCAGGATATAACCGTTGGCTCCGACTTTAAGCATTTCCTGAATGTAGTCATAGTCCTTGTTCATTGACAAGGTCAATACTTTTATATCCGGGTACTTTTCAAAAACCATTTTTGTCGCCTCAATGCCGTTTACATTTTCCATCATAATATCCATCAAAATGACATCCACATTGTGTTTGGCTAAAAAGCCCAACACTTCATTGCCATCCTTGCAATCGCCAGCAAGCTTAATGTTTTTACTGTCTTTCAGCAATGCCGCTATTCCGTCGCGAACAATTTTATGGTCATCTACTACTAAAACTTTTATCATAAAACTATGGTTCTTTTATTGCAGGTAACTAAATTAGCAAAAAAAATCACATAAGAGAGAATAATTGCCAATGAAACCGGATTTTTGCATACGCATTTTAGGAAAAAGCTCAGCTTTACCCACAAAATCAAGCTTTCCGAGCTCACAACTTGTCCGGTATCACAATCAGGCTTTTTTGGTTGATTGTGGGGAGGGCTGCCAGATACAGTTACGCAGGAATCAGGTGGCACTGAGCACAATTCAGCATATATTTATTTCTCACATGCACGGAGATCATTTTTATGGCTTATTTGGCTTGCTTTCAAGCATGAACCTGCTGGGCAGAAAACGAATCCTGCACATTTACAGCCACCCTAAACTGCAGTCTGTAATACGCTTTGTCTTTGCTACTACCGGCGAGATGCCGCGTTTTCCCATTGTGTTTCATGACGTAAACT
>CAYQMB010000123.1:0-7810 GCA_964418565.1 uncultured Bacteroidales bacterium
AAACCGGCGATTCTACCCAAATGAAATCCCAGGCATTATTTGGTTGAGTTTCCAGATACCAGCAATCGCCTTCTCCTTCCGGTCCATTCAAATATGGCAAGGCTCCATTTACAAAATTCCTTCCGTTGTTATCGGGGGGATTATCGCCGCTGGCTGTCCAGTAAGCCGGACCGCTATTAAAATCTTCTAAGTAAGGAAAGGTTGTGATTTTTGGAAACAATACATCAATGCTTTCATACACGGTATCATTGCTGTTTTGCGTGTCGCCTGGTAGTTCTGTCCAGGTTGTGAAATTGTAAGTTCCCAGTGGGGTCATGTCAAAATCTCCGGAAAATGTGAAAATCACAGATGACTGAGCCGGTACATTCGCCACAATTCCTGTAAAGGTTTCATTGTGTTGTCCGGATACTTCGCATACAACAGGCACGTTTAAAGCATCAGAACACGCATAATTTTGCACCAATATGCTAATTGTCTGATTTGTTGAATAGAGGCAGCCGGAATTGTTTTTATCTGGCTCAATTAATTCGGTAACTCCAACTTCAGGTTCATCAATGATTTTAAAATCATCAAAAACAAATTGGTTTTGATCCGGATACCGTCCCCTGCCTTTGATTCTGAATTTAACACAGGATTCGGTACTGATATCGCACAAATCATGCTGATAGGTTGTCCAGACATTTACGGTATCGTCTTCAGAATCTGTCCAGTATGAACCTGAAGTGTACCAATTGGGGTCTGACGAGTCACCCAATGCATCCCATGTGTTTCCACCGTCGGTTGAATATTGGAGGTTATACCTTGAGTATGATGAATAATTGTCCAAGCGATGTTTTAAATCAAGATACACAATTGGATTTGTAGCTGCAGAGAGGTCAAACACAGGAGACTCAACCCATGCGTAATCCCACGAGCTTGTCGGGATGCTTTGGATAAACCATCCGTCTCCTTCGCCTTCCGGTCCATTTAAATAGGGAACTTCCCCCAATTCAAAATAACGGTTTGGGTTGTCTGTGTTTGATGCCCAGTCCTGATTCCCCGAATTAAAATCTACATGATACGGAAAGCTATTGATGACATCATTGATTCGTGTTTCAGTTACATTGTCATTGCTGTTATCACCATCCGTTAGAAGGTTGGTTGTTACTGAGATGCTATGTGTTCCTGCAGCGGATAAATCTGCTGTTGCAGTAGCTGTATAAATGTATGTGTTGAAACGCTCAACAGGTCCGGGGACTATTTCATTGATAACGGGTCCGCCGTCAATTTCTATACTGATCGGGACATTGGTAAGTGGTCTGCAAGTGTTGTTTCTTAGCAGGATATTGATTTGTTCTGTGGAATTGAATCCTGAACAATCGCCTGCATCGGGCAAATGAATTGCCACCGGTTCAATGTCATCCGGCTCGGTAGCTGAGATTTGAAAATTATCAAATGCAAATTCAGATTGGTTGGGATATCGTCCCCTGCCCCTGATACGGAATTTCACACAATCCTCACCCGAAAGCTCACAAAGTTCATATTCAACATGTGTCCATGTATCCACTGGTGTATTTTCACTGTCTGTCCACCAATCGTTGGTATTGTACCATAGTGAATCCGGTCCATTCCCAAGTTGATCCCAGTTTGATCCGTCATCCAGGGAATACTCCACGTGAAACCTCGAGTAAGAGGAATAATTGTCCAGCATGTGTTTTATGTCCATACTAAGCACCGGGTTGGTATTTTCAGAAAAGTCGAAAACCGGCGATTCTACCCAAATGAAATCCCAGGCATTATTTGGTTGAGTTTCCAGGTACCATGAATCGCCTTCTCCTTCTGAGCCATTGAGGTAAGGCAGGCTTCCCCAGACAAATTTTCTGCCATTGTTGTCTGGTGGGTTGTCTCCTGAAGGCATCCAGCCGGCCGGTCCATTGTTGAAATTTTCTGTATAGGGAAAGTTTTGAACAAGCTGATGTCGCCCTGTAATCCAATGGTCATTTGCCGGATATGCATCTCCGGTCAGGTGTGTGTAGATATCAAAATGATACACATCATCAGCAGACATATCAATTGTCGGAGTAAAGGTATAATCGTAATGCGATTCAGCAGGAATTGTTCCGCCATAGGTTTCGGTATAGCTTAGGCTCAGACCTCCGCTAATATCAATGGTTACCGGTACATTGGATACCGGTTCATGCGAAAAATTGTGAATCCTAACGGTTAAGGCTTCATTGCTTGTGTATGTTTCCCCACAATTCAATGGAGCAGGTTCAACCAGTTGGGTTATTCCGACATCCGGACTGGAAAATACAGTGATATCGTCCACGTACCAATACCGACCGGCATAGCCACCATCGGTATAGCGAAATCGGATTTTAACGTTGCCATGGTTTGCAGCTATGCTGCTGATGTCAAGGGTTGTGTCCTGTGGTGTTGCAAGGCTTCCTCTTGTTGTTTTTTCATAATCCATAACGGTTGTCCATGTGGTTCCGCCATCGTTGCTCACTTCAATATAGCCATGTGTGCCTTCAACACCTTCCCAGTAATGTTCATAATTGATTTTGACAAGCGAGTGCCCTGTACAATCAAAAGCTGATGTAACCAGGCTTGCTTCATTTGGTGTTACCGAAGCGCCCAGAGCATAATCATCAAACACGGCATAGTATCCGTCACTGCTGGATGCCATTGTGGGAGAGGATTGGATTGTCCAGTTTTGAGACCCTTGTAAAGTATTGTTATTCCAATTGGTTGGTGTGCTGCCACCGGAAAAATCTTCATCGATAAAAACAGATGCATGTAAGATGCTGCCTGTAAGAATCAGATTAATTAGGAGTAGAAATGACCAGAATTTTATGTTAAGATAGGACATAATAAAACGTTTGTTTGCAGATTAAAATTACCGCAAAATAAAACATAAAAAAAAGGTTAAATGTACAGATTTGGAAATATGTACAGATTGAGAAAAAGCCTCTGCTGAGGCTTTTGTGATGATTTGCTTAGTTGATTATAAGTTTTTCTCTGAAAACCTCACCATTTTTCGTTTTCAGTTCGATAATATACATACCGGGGGTAAGTTGTCTGAGAGACAACTTACCATGACCTGAACCACGAAATTTGTGAACAAGAAACCTGCCATTTTGGTCATATACCCGGATGTATTGTGCCCCGCTAAAGTATACCAGATCGGATGCGGGGTTAGGATAGAATTTTGGCGGGAGTTCGCCTTTTTGGGTAAGAATCGAGCTTGTGAAATCAAATTTAGCCAGCCATACATCATTTGAACCATGATTGTACGGTATAATGCTGTCGTTGGAGGCAGTGCGTCCTGCTGTAATGATTTGCCCGTTGTGGTAGCGCATACTGGTTAAGATATCAGAATTGGTTCCACCATTTTGCCATGTCCAGATGGTATCCAGTTCATGGTTCATCCTCAACAGCCAGAAATCTGCCCCTGTGGTTGTATCGCCATGCGCATAGTAATCATTACCGCGAATGAAACCGCTTAAATAATACCCATTGTTGCCATCAGCCTGAATATCATAAATTGTTTCGCCCTGGGAACATCCGATTATTTTTTGATTTACAAGGTTTCCCTGGTTATCAATTTCAGCAATCCAGACATCTGCCATATCGCCCATAAAATCGCCGGTAACATCGCCGTTTGCGCCCTGAATGGTTCCGCTAATCAGCATACCTCCATTGGTAGTAGGACACATAGCCTTAGAAATGTTTTGAACATCACTGCCGTATGTATATTCCCAAACTTTATCATAAGCTGTGTCAAGTTCCATTACCCAGAATTTGTCAGCACTTTGCATGGGATGTTGGGATTCTCCCATGACTAAAAAACCACTGTTATCGTCCTTTTGCTCAATTCTAAACAGAACGTTTGGGTTGTTTTCATCGTGATCAGGACGATAAATGCGTTTGACATCAACAATTTCACCTTCCGGAGTGATTTCACATACCCAACCGGTATAAAACAACTCCCAGCTGAATTCAGGTGCCAGGTCGTCTGTTAAGGAATTGGTTTGTCCAATGGCCAGGTAATTGCCATTGTCTAAAACAATTACGTCATAAAAAAAATCATTGCCCGGAATGGCATCCATGTAAGTAGACCCACCGTATGATTTCACCCAAAGGGTATCGCCTTCAGCAGTTAAGCGCGCAAGAAATCCATCGGGCTCAGTGGCAGTCCCGTGATGATCACTCATCATGCCATCGTCTGAATATGAATATCCGGCAATCAGGCAGCCGCCATCATCAAGCGCCCGAATTCTGGATGCGTATTCATTACCAGAAGCACCAATAACCTGGGTCCAGATGGTATCGCCTGCATTGTTCAGTTTTAATACCCATGCATCCTTTCCACCATAATTATGAGCTACATCCACATCCGCAGAAAATGTCGGCGTTAGCAGAAAAATATCACCAGCGTCATTGACATCCATATTGACTCTGGAATCGTAACCAAAACCGGGACAATCATCTGCTGAGCCCCCGTAAACTTTTGTCCATGCGGTATCAATTGTTTGCGCCATAAGCAAAACGGGCACAAATAATGTCAATAATAATGTGAGGGCTGTTTGTTTCATGATCTCTGCGATTGTGTGTGCAGCAAACATACAATAGCCTGAGCATTTATCAATAGGGGGGATGTATAGGATTGGAAATATTGACTAAATTAATACATAATTGGGTTAAAGGCCATGAGTGATGACAATTTTTTCGCTGTGTAACATGTTTCCGGAATTTGTGTCATGTAGAAACAGCATATATAATCCGGGCTTGTAGGATGCTGTTTTTACTATTTTATGCAACTGTCCGTCGTCAAGCGGAGTGGTTTCTTTAAGCACATTTTGTCCGGCAGCATTAATTAGTGTCATGGTTATTTTTTCGGATTCAGATTCCATGTACAGGTGCAATTCTTCATCTGCTGGATTTGGAAATACACGTATTTCATTGGTAGATTCAAAAAGGACACTGGCAATGGCCGAGTATGTATAGCTACCGTCAAAATCCACTTGTTTCAGGCGGTAGTAGGACCGTCCATTAAATGGGTTTTTATCTGTAGTGAAATAATTCGTAATGGAACTTGTGGTGCCCTGCCCCTGAATGGTATCGATGCTGATAAAGGCTTGGGCATCTTTGGATTTTTCCACGACAAAGAAATCATTGTTCAATTCGCTGGCTGTCTTCCAGCTTACATCAACATAATTGTCATTTTTTTCAGCTTTAAAAAACAGGAGTTCAACGGGCAGAGGTACATTACCTGTGACATCCATTTCAAAATCGCAATCGTTGTTTGCGTATCCATCCACGGCAATCAGGTAGGTAGTATTGGCAGGCAAATCAGTGCCGTCCCAGATGATTTCGCTTTGATCGCCTGGCGCTTCGCAGAAGACTTCTGTGTAATTGGCCGGATCGCAGGGATCACCGCTTATTTCATTAATGGAAACCTGCAGGCCATTTGTAGAAGGCGAACAAGCCGTGTTTTGAAAAGTAATGCTTACATCCCCGTCTCCGGTAGTGGTAAAGGTGTACCAAACGGTATTTTCCAATGTAACCGAACCACAACCCGAGAAATTTGGATCTTCAGTAAGATCGGTGGTAGCATTTGATGTCTGACTGGTTGTAAGTACGCCGGTAGTAAGGTCAATGGCATTGGAGCAATGGTCGTTGCAATGTGGCCAGGTAGTTGCATCAGTCCTGATTGTATCATTGGATTCAATTTCATCTGTAGATGCATTTGGTAATTTCACCCAAACCTCAATATTGCTGGTGTTATCGGGTATTGTTACACCAGGCACGGTTACGATTTCGGTAGTGCCCGGACTTATTTCCTGGAAATCATCAGGAGCAGTTAATACCTGGGTGATGGAAGGATTTCCATTAATAGAATATATCACCTCAAGACTGTTTATGCTTTCCTGTTCAGCAGGTTGTCCTGCATTATTTGTTGACATATCAGATACAGGCCAGTCGCTTGCCGGATCCATATTGATCAGATTTCCGTTGTAGCCATTGCCGGTGATATCGGAAAGTACCGAGCTTTTTGCTCCCCCGTCTTCCATTTGATAATAAGCAATTAGCCCGGATTCTGTGCCTGTCATTCCGCCACAGATGGAAGCTCTGATTTCTGTTTCAGTCTTTGCAACATTCCAGATTCTCAATTCATCAATTTGTCCGTTAAAAGAACCTCCACTATGACTTCCATTGTATGAGGAGGCTTCTGAGCCTGTGCTGATAAAGCCATAGCGTGTTGCTCCGGTACCCATGACGGAACCGCTTGTTGCTATGGCATCCAGAATCCCATCAATATAAATTCTGAGTTCTCCGTTGTCAAAAACACCTGCCACATGATGCCATTGTCCGTCATCAATTCTTGTGTTACTGGCAAGGTCTTCTATGCCGGAATCCGTTGCCACATCCCAGCCAATTTCTCCGTTTCCGGCCTGTCCATTGACTTCGAAACGCCAGTATTCGCTTCGATCGAAGGATGCAATCATCTGGTTGCCGGAGTCACTGGTTTTTATCCAGGCTTCAACGGTTGCTTCGGTGTAATTTGTGTTATCGTAATAGAGATTTTCAATGGCCACATAATCATCATTACCATCAAAATCAAGTGCATGACCACCATCGAAATTGCACTCGTTCCATAATGGGCATGGGGCTAATTTGTTTTTCACCTGAACTTCCATACCGTATTCACTGCCATAACAAGTCTCGCAGCTTACAGCTTCAGAATTTAGTGGATGATCAGAAATGGTGAAATTATCAAAAGCAAAATCGTTTTCATTATCATGATACCCACGGCCACGAATACGGAATTTTACACAGGTTTCTCCTATCAGTTCGCATAAGCCGTATTCAACATAACGCCATGTGTTTACCGGAATATTTTGGGAATCAGTCCACCAATTGGAAGTATTATACCATTCTGGTTCTGGGCCATTGCCCAGCTGATTCCAGTTTACTCCTCCATCAATAGAATATTCTACATGGTATCTGGAATAGGAAGAATAATTGTCCAGTCTGTGTTTAATTTCCATGCTTAAAACTGGATTTTCTGTTGCACTGAAATCTAATAATGGGGTTTCTGCCCAAATATAATTCCACGTATTGTTTGTTGTGTTATCAACGTAGCAGGAGACACCTTCGTTGTCCGGTCCATTGAGGTAGGGTAAATTTCCCAAAACAAAATTCCTTCCGTTATTATCTGGAGGATTATCTCCGGTAAAAGTCCAATATTCTTGTCCGGATTCAAAATTTTGATGATATGGTAAGTTTGAGAATAGCGTGTCATTGACCGTAATGGTTTGAGTTATATTGTTATTATTAGGATTTTCATCACCCGGGAAAGATAAATGAGCGTGAAAATGGTAATCCCCCAGGGATTGCATATCAATGGCTGGGGTAAAGGTGTAATCCACATAAGATTCTGCCGGGATATTTACTGTACCAGTTAAACTTTCCGTTATGGTTCCGCTAATGTCGCATTGTATGTTTACATTAGAAAGTTCTGAGCAGAAAGGATTGAAGAGCCGAATAGAAACCTGTTCATTGTCACCAAAAGTACAGATTTCGTCTTCGATGAGCGGGTATATGAAATTTGTAATCGCCGCATCTGATGAATTGTTTGCAATCCTGAAATTATCAAAAGCAAAATCTACCTGATCATCGTGATACCCGCGACCCCGGACTCTGAATTTTACGCAGGGTTCACCGGCAAGGAAACAAAGGTTTCGCTGCACATGTGTCCATTTATCAAGCGGATCATTTTCGGTGTCTGTCCACCAATCCGTTGTGTTATACCAGTTGAAATCGC
>CAYQMB010000124.1:0-7538 GCA_964418565.1 uncultured Bacteroidales bacterium
AGCTTTAAAGACCAATATAGAAATACCGTAGAAATTAAAGAACGAATAGAAAACAAGCAGAAACTTTTAAACGAAAAACAAAGAATACATGTAAGAATAAAAGAAGATAATGCTTGTATTCAATACCAGCAAGCTAAAGACAACATCCACCAACTTGAGAAAATATTAAGTAATAATGAAAAAAAATTGAGTGAAGAGCAATCAAAATATATTAATGACTTCTACAATAAAATTAATTCATTTTTCAAAAGATTTGGAAGTGAAAACTTCAAGTTAAAGAAAGTAACAAATAAAAGGGGTGATCAACCAGTTTATTCATTAGGTGTAAAATTTCATGACAAAGAAATACCGGAATCTGAAATTGAATGCGTCTTTAGTGAATCTGATAGAAGAGCATTGGGGTTGGCTGTTTTTCTATCAAAAATTGAATTAATGAATGAAACTGATAAGAATAATTTGATCCTTATTTTTGACGATCCAATGACAAGTTTTGATGACAATCGAATACTATCAACGATAGGAATCTTATCTGAACTTTTAGAAAAAGTAGAACAAATCATAATCCTAACTCATTATAAAAGTTTTGTTCGTTCTTTTTATGAGAGAACTCGAAATTATAGTTTCAATATCTCATTTATTGAAATTCTTAAAGTTAAAGAAACATCAATACTCAAAAAATCAAATTCAAAAGTTTTTATTGAAAGTGAATATGAAATGGTTTATAATAAAATAAAATCATTTATTGAAAGAGAACATGAAGAGGATATTAGGGTTGATCTTCGGAGATTTTTAGAGAATTTGTATATTCCAACATTTCATGCAGATAAGCTGAGAAAAGCAACATATGATGGCGTGCAACTAAGTAATCTTGATAGTAAAATTGAATACATTTTTGAGAACGACCCAAAAGTAAAAGAAAAATTTCATCGTTTAAGAAAAATGCTAAACTCTGATTCTCATATTTTCACACAAAACAATCCTGAAGACATAAGGAATTTTGCTCGTAATATGTTTGATTCCCTATATGATTACAGTTATAATTTAAATGTATAATCCTTTGCAATTTTTTATTATTAAATTATCAAAAAGTAAGTGTTTACCCATCGCAAATATCTCCTAAATTTGCGACAAAACTTTCACAAATCTTTATCAAAATTGTGAAATTCACCGGTTGTATAATTGGGGCCATATGCCTAATAATCATTTAATAACATGAGGTGGTTTTATGTCTCACCTCTGTTCTGTTTTTCGGAAATATTAGCCGGAGGGGGCTCGCTTGTTTTCGGGTATAAAAAGGGCAATAAGTCAGATGACTCCTTACTGTTTAAGGATAATTTTAATGCCTGAAAAACCATACTTTTACATGACAAATTATTATTTTAGTGGCATGTCTGAAACCAATCGCATAGAATACAAGGAAAAGCTTACCAAAACTCTTGATTTGGAAAAGGAGGTCATTGCATTTTTGAATAACCCGGAGGGTGGCATTATTTTCATCGGAATCAACAAATATGGTCAAACTCAAGGAGTGAGTGACATTGATGGTGATATGCTTAAGATCAAAGACCGGATTAAGCACAATATTTCTCCGTCTGCTTTAGGCTTGTTTGATGTTATCGCTGAGGAAAAGGACAATAAAGACATAATTAGAATCATTCTTGCAAGCGGTACTGAAAAACCCTATTTCAAAAAGAAATATGGGATGAGTGAAAAGGGTTGTTACATCCGTCTTGGAACAGCCGCAGAACCAATGCCACAGAAAATGATTGATGAACTATTTGCTTCCCGTACACGCAACTCAATAGGTAAAATAAAAGCTCACCGGCAGGATTTGAATTTTGAGCAACTAAGCATTTATTATCAGGCTAAAAATAAACCGCTTAATAAGCAATTTAAAAAGAACCTTGAACTCATAACAGAAAATGGGGATCTGAATTATGCTGCTTATCTCTTAGCAGACAAAAACAGTGTATCGGTCAAGCTGGCAAAATACAGTGGTACCAACCGGGTAGATCTGATAGAAAATAATGAATACGGTTATTGCTCGCTTGTAAAAGCAACAAAGACGGTTTTAGATAAAATTGATCTGGAAAATAGTACTGCAGCAAAAATAACTTCCAGTGAAAGGGAAGAAAAACGCTTGTGGAATCCGGTTGCTTTACGTGAAGCCATTATTAATGCTTTTGTGCATAATGATTATACACGGGAGATTCCACCCAAATTTGAAATATTTTCAGACCGAATTGAAATTACATCTGCCGGTTCTCTTCCTGAAGGTCTGAGTAAAGAAGAATTTTTCGAAGGTTTTTCCATTCCGCGTAACAAAGAATTGATGCGTGTTTTTAAAGATTTAGAACTTGTTGAACAACTTGGTTCTGGTATTCCCAGGGTTCTGGAGCATTACGATAAAGAATGTTTCCATTTTTCAGAAAACTTTTTACGCATGGTATTTCCCTGCTCGTCCGACAGGCAGGCTGCAGCGGAGAAAGTTACCCCTCAAGTTACCCCTCAAGTTACCCCACAAGTCACCCCACAAGTCAGTAAATTATTGGATGTACTTGAAGGACAACTTAAACGTCAGGAACTCCAGAAGAAATTAGGTCTTTCAGACAGAAAACACTTTCTAATTGCATACTTAAAACCCGCAATTGATAATGGATACATTGAAATGACCATGCCTGATAAGCCCCAAAGCAGTAAACAAGAATACCGTCTAACAAAGAAGGGTAGAGATGCGCTTCGTTCAATAAATAAGAAAGCGAAGTGATGGTATTGACTCAGAAATATAGTCTGATGAATATCTCAGGAAACTTTGCTTTGTTCTCGTTGTTCACTTTACAAAGTTAGCAGATCCTATACAGCACTAAATTTGATGGAGTGTGTATTTATCAACAAGTTTTCAAGAAATAATTTTAAAGTTTGTCCAGTTTTTTACATAATAAACTGGACATTTTATTACCTTTGCTGAATATAAACAGATCATGAAAACAACTGATATCATTATAGATACGATAAACCGGCTGCCCAGAGGCTATGTCTTCACCTATGGGGATTTTACCCCTGAGGTGAAATCTAAAGAAGCCATCATCAAAGCCTTAAACCGCCTGGCAAAAAAGGGTAAAATCACGAAACTGAGCAAAGGCAGGTATTACAAGCCGGAACAAAGTCCCTTTGGAGAGCTTCCGCCACCACAACAACAGGTTGTAAAAGATTTGCTTGTAAGCGGAGATAAAATAACCGGTTACCTGACAGGATACAGCATATACAACCAGTTGGGTTTAACTACCCAGGTAAGCAGTACCATTCAAATCGGAAGAAACGAAGTAAGGCCATCACTCAAACGTGGGATATACACCATTAAATTCATCAAACAAAAAAACACCATTACTGAAAAAAACACCCCGCTTTTGCAAATTCTGGATTGCATACGTACCATTAAAAAAATCCCAGACACAAGCATTGCGGATGCATGCAGGCAAATTGCCAAACTTGTTAAAGAGCGAAGTACTGAAGATGTCAGCAGCATGATCAGATTGTCAAAAAAATACCCGCCGGCTACACGTGCTTTGCTCGGCGGTATTTTAGATTACATCGGAGAAAACCCGGACAGAGAAACATTAATCAACAGCTTAAATCCCATCACCACCTATGATTTCCCCGGAATATCAAAGGTATTGGGCAAACAGATTCAAAACTGGAACATAGAGTCATGAATTTACATCAGGACAGAAAAATATTTGAACAATCTATGCGGGCTGCATCAGCTTGCAAACAGAAAATCAGGCAACTGAAACTCACACTGTAAAATAAGATTATGAACAGCAAAATCCTCATATACAAAAATAAAGATGACAACATCAAAATAGATGTTCGTTTAGAGAATGAAACGGTATGGCTCACCCAGGCACAAATGGCTACTTTGTTTGGGAAAGACAAACGCACTGTCAGCGAGCATATCGGTAATTTATCTCAAGAAAGAGAATTGGATAAAAGTTCAACTGTCCGGAAATTCCGGATAGTTCAAACCGAAGGACCACGGGAAGTTGAACGCGATCTCGACCACTTTAATTTAGATGTTATTATTTCGGTAGGCTACCGGGTAAAATCAGTACAAGGCACGCAATTCCGTATATGGGCTACACAGCGATTAAAGGAGTACATCATCAAAGGTTTTACACTCAATGATGACCGCTTTAAGTCGGGCAGTGCAATGAATTATTTCAACGAACTGCAGTCGCGTATCCGGGAAATCCGGATATCGGAGAAATTCTTTTACCAAAAAATAAAAGACATTTATGCCACCAGTATCGACTATGACCCAAAAGATGAAAAAACCATTGAATTTTTTAAAGTTGTACAAAATAAACTGCTATGGGCAATTAGTCAGCAAACGGCAGCAGAACTGATTTACAGGCGGGTGGATGCCTCTTTACCATTAATGGGAATGCTTTCTTATGACAAAAAGCAGGTGGCTTCCATTAAAAAAACCGATGTAAGCATTGCTAAAAACTATTTGAATGAAGATGAAATGAAACTTCTCGGCTTGTTAGTAGAACAGTATTTGGCATTTGCCGAAACCATGGCACAGCAACAAACACCAATGTATATGCAAGATTGGATTGAACGATTGGATGTAATATTAAAAATGAACGGGCGGGAATTGCTTACACACGCAGGTAAAATCAGCCATCAGATGGCATTGGAAAAGTCAGGAGAAGAATATGAAAAATTCAAACAACAACAAAAAGCCATTGAAAAAGAAGCCAGTTTAAAAGAATTGGAAAAAGATATTGAAAAACTGAAAGGCAAATGATGGATAAAGATTTACACAATTTGGCAAAATCCATTGTTACCCTTCAAAACGAAGCGGTAAAACAAACATTGTTGATTTGGAAACCAAAAGCAGAACACATAATCATCAATAAAAGCCAGGATGTTGATGAAATAGAACACACATTGGATGCACTTTGTGAAGTTGCTTTTGATGATGAAATTCTGAGCTTATTTAAAAAATTATGCCGTTATTATTACAATATTGACCCCGTGGCTACTGTGGAATATATTCAGCTTTACAGAGAAATGTGGGATAACGCAGAAGAGGAGAAAAACGATGAGTAAATTCACCGAAGCAAAACTTGAACAGGCATTTATTGAGCTACTGGAAAAACAAAACATTCCATACACTCCCGGGCATCTGATTGACCGTAATGAGCACGAAGTATTGATTAAGGATGATTTGCGTCATTACTTATATCGTCGTTACAATGATCAGGGAATCAGCGATCTTGAAATAGATAAAATCTTGTTGCAACTGGAAAGCCTGTCTGCCCTGGATTTGTACGAAAGCAATAGAAAGCTGATGCGTATGCTGTCGGATGGGTTCATCCTGAAACGTGAAGATCCGGATGATAAAGACCTCTACATTGAATTGATTGACTACAGCGATCTGACAGTCTATCGTCAGCCAAAAGAAGAACATGTGCTTAAACTGTCCGCAGATCAGGCACCATATCAGGAAAATAAAAACACCCTTCGCATGGTCAACCAGATGGAAATTGTGGGTGATCAAAAACGCATTCCTGATGGGATTCTGTACATCAATGGTTTGCCTTTGGTAGTGTTTGAATTTAAAACTGCCATTGAAGAAAACTGCACCATTCACAACGCTTATGAGCAATTGACAATTCGTTACAAGCGGGATATTCCTGAGCTGTTCAAATATAATGCTTTCTGCGTAATCAGCGATGGCGTAAACAACAAAGCAGGATCCTTTTTTGCACCCTATGAATACTATTATGCATGGCGAAGGCTACCCGGAATGGAATCCGATGTGGATGGCATCAGTTCTATGTACAGCATGATTGAAGGCATGTTAAATCCCGGCACTCTAAGAGACATTATCCGGAACTTTATTTTCATCCCGGATGCTTCCAGAAAAGAAGAAAAGATACTTTGTCGCTACCCGCAATATTACGCTGCAAACAAATTGTACAGCAACATCATCAAAAAACAAAAACCTGCCGGTGATGGTAAAGGCGGAACCTATTTTGGAGCTACCGGCAGCGGAAAAAGCTACACCATGTTGTTTTTAACCCGCCTGCTTATGCGCAGCAAGCAATTATCAAGTCCAACCATTGTGTTGATTACCGATCGCACCGACCTGGATGATCAGTTGTCTGAACAATTTGAAGGAGCAAAAGCCTTTATTGGTGACAATCAGGTGGTATCTGTCAGCAGCAGGGAAAACCTGAGAGACCATTTGCGTAAACGTCAAAGCGGTGGTGTGTTTCTTACTACCATTCACAAATTCACGGAAGATACCAAATTGCTGACAGAGCGAAGCAATGTCATCTGCATTTCAGATGAAGCTCACCGGAGCCAGGTCAACCTTGATCAAAAAATCCGGGTAACGGAAAATGGCGTGAAAAAGACCTATGGTTTTGCCAAATACCTGCACGATTCATTGCCCAATGCCACCTATGTAGGTTTTACCGGTACGCCGATAGATGCAACACTGGATGTGTTTGGTGAAATTGTGGATGCATACACCATGAATGAATCTGTGAGGGATGAAATTACCGTGCGCATTGTGTATGAGGGCAGGGCTGCAAAGGTGGCTCTCAAAAACTCTGAGCTTGAAAAAATTGAAGCCTATTACAAGCAATGTGCAGAAGAGGGCGCCAATGAAAAACAGATTGAAACAAGCAAAAAAGCATCGGCCAGCATGCACTCAATTCTTGGCGATCCGGATCGTTTGGATGCTGTGGCAGATGATTTCATTGAACACTATGAAACCCGTGTTAAAGAGGGGGCAACTGTGAATGGTAAAGCCATGTTTGTGTGTGCAAATCGTGACATTGCCTGGGATTTTTACAAGTTGCTGATTGAAAAACGCCCTGAATGGGCAGAAGTAAAAACCAGTCCGGATGATGCACAACTTACTGACAAGGAAAAGAAAGACATCATGCCGCTTGAACGGGTGAAAATGGTTATGACTCGTGGCAAAGATGATCCCGACGAGTTGTACAAGATGCTTGGCACCAAAGAATACCGCAAGGAACTTGACAGACAGTTTAAAAATGAGAAATCGAATTTTAAAATTGCCATTGTGGTGGACATGTGGCTTACAGGCTTTGATGTTCCCTGTCTTGATACCATTTACATCGACAAACCCGTCAGGCGCCACAGCCTCATACAGACAATATCCAGGGTGAACAGGAAATACAAAGGCAAAGAAAAAGGCCTGGTGGTGGATTACATTGGAATCAAGAAGCAAATGAACATGGCTTTGAAACACTACAGTGATGCCGATGAGCAAAATTTTGAAAACATTGATAAATCCCTGGTCGTTGTTTTTGATCATCTTGATTTATTGAAAAAACTGATGCACAAATTTGATGCATCGGGGTATTTCAAAGGAAATGCTGTTGAGCAATTGCATACGCTGAACATGGCAGCCGAATTTGTCCAGCAAACGCAGGAACTTGAAAAACGTTTCATGTACCTTGTGGAGCGCTTGAAAGCTGCTTATGATATTT
>CAYQMB010000125.1:0-5302 GCA_964418565.1 uncultured Bacteroidales bacterium
ACGGTGGAAAGATGGATGTCGAATATCGAATTTCGAAGTGAAGAAGATGGTGAGAGGGAGTGATGGAAATTATGAAAATCACCTTGCATATCGTACGATTGGTTTAGTTCGTTAAATTCCAGGAATGAATGAAAATAAATAAGTCTATATGATTTTACAAGACAATATTAACGAATCAGATTTGCCTCAGGATACCGAAGCCCTTATTTTAAAGGCAGCTTCAGATGTCTTTATGGAAAAAGGTTTTGATGGCGCCCGTATGCAGGAAATTGCAGATAAGGCAGGCCTCAATAAAGCGCTTCTGCATTATTATTTCCGTTCAAAGAAAAAACTATTCAACGATGTGTTTCAGGTTGTCCTGATGGAAATGGTGGATGGGCTGAGCCGGATTTTTGAAAAAAACATTCCCGTTTTTGAGGCTATCAGGCAATTTTTTGCTGAGCATCAGGAAATCCTGATGAATAATAAATCACTTCCCCTGTTCATGCTCAATGAGATACAACGTGATCCGGATCTGATTGTCAACCTGTACCGGGGTGACAGAATCCAGTCTGTACGTGAAAAATTTGAGCGTGATGTCATTAATGAGCAGGACGCGGGCGTTATAAGAGCGGATGTGCAGCCCATGGATTTATTTCTGAATATTTTAAGTCTGAGTATTTTTCCTTTTGCAGCCAAACCTCTGCTGAAAGGCTTTTACAGCATGGGGGAGGATGATTTTCAGGAGATGATATCCTATCGTAAAAATCATCTTGCAGACTTTGTCATCAATTCAATAAAAGCATAAATATTATGATGAGAAAATTTTTAAGCATCAGTGTGCTGATCTTAATCACCGGAGTAGCTGTCGCGCAGCATACCATCAGTCTGGATACCTGCTATGCACGGCTGGAGCGGAATTATCCCCTGATGAAAAACGCAGCACTGATTTCCCGGGCGGTAGATTTGAAGCTGAAATCGCTTAACACCAATTACCTGCCACATCTTACCATCGGAGGGCAGGCATCCTGGCAAAGTGATGTGCCTGAAATTGACCCGGGCATTGATAATCCCATGTTCGATTTTGACATGCCACAGGTGCCACAGGATCAGTATAAACTGAATGCAGAATTATCACAGGTAATCTGGGATGGCGGGGCAACATCTGCAGCCCGTGAGATTGAATCGGCAGCAGCCAGACTGGAACAGCAAAACCTCAGGGTGAACCTTTATGCGCTCAGAAATCAGGTGAACGAACTGTTTTATACCATTTTATTGCTGCAGGAACAGCTCAATGTGCTTCAGCTCAATAAGGCCGGTGTCAATGACAAGCTGGATGAGGTGCAAACGGCAGTAAACAACGACATGCTTATCCCGGCAGCTACCAAAGAGCTGCGTGTGCATGTGCTTGATCTGGAACAACAGATTTATGAAGCAGAACAGGCCATGAAAACTACCGAAGTTATGCTCGAACTTCTTACAGGAGAAGATATACCGGAGCTTGCCGAATACCTGCTTCCTGCGCGGGACATCAATGCATCTGACAGCATTGGCAGGCCGGAGCTGGAGGTTTTTCGGTTGCAAAAAGAACAACTGAAGTCTCGCAAAAACATGTTAACAAAAGAACGTTACCCTACCTTTGCAGCTTTTGCACAGGCCGGTTATGCCCGTCCCGGACTGAACATGTTCAGCGATACCTTTGAGCCATTTGCCATTGTCGGGCTGAAGTTTTCCTGGACGCCCTGGGAGTGGAACAAAACCCGGCATGAAAAACAGATCATCGATCTGAATATGCAAAAAACAGATCATCAGAGAGAAGCTTTTCTGCAATCTGTTAATACCGAAGCAGAGCGCTACCTGAAAGACATTCGCGTGAATGAAAATCTGATGTTGCAGGATGAAGAAATCATCGAATTGAGAAGAGACATCAGGCTGAGTAAAGAATCGCAATTTTCACAGGGCAGCATTACAGCATCACAATACCTGGATGCAGTGAATAAAGAGGCTGCTGCCAAAGTAAAACTGGAAATACACAGAATCAAAAAATCACAGGCAATTATTAATTATTTATCCGTAACCGGAAAAAACAAGAATGCATATGAAAGCAACAAGTAAAACCACAGGAATCATCAGCATGCTTTTTGTTATCGTGCTGCTGGCAGGCTCCTGTAAAAACGAAAATGCTAAGGTGGATGCATGGGGGAATTTTGAAACCCGTGATTACATCTTGTCATCTCAGGTGCAGGGAGAATGCCTGAAGTTTCCCGTAGAGGAAGGACAAACAATTAAACGTGGTGATACCATAGCCGTCGTGGATACAAGCGGTTTGCATCTCGAAATCAAAAGCCTTCTCATGCAGAAAGAAGCCGTCAAAGCTAAATTTCCTTCGGTGACAGCTCAGGTTGACGTGCAAAAAGAAAAGCTTGCCACCCTCAGAAAAGATGAATCCCGCATCAAAAATATGGTGAAACAACAGGCTGCCACTCAAAAGCAACTGGATGACATTCAGGGACAAATCCGCATGACGGAAAAAAGCATTGAGCAGATCAAAACACAAAATGCCTCGCTTTTTGCCGAACTCGACGTGCTGGATGCCAACATTGCCAGGCTAAGAGACCAGATCAGCCGTGCAATTGTTCTGGCTCCTGAGAATGCAAGGGTGCTGGAATGCTTTACCCGGAAACATGAGCTTGTTTCTCCCGGCAAACCCCTGGTGAAACTTGCTGATATGAATAAGATGACACTGAAATCATGGATATCCGGAAATCAATTGTCAGAAGTTAAGATCGGGCAGGAGGTTACGGTCAGAATTGATAAAGGCGATGGCGGCTATTATACGTATACCGGAAATGTTTCGCATGTGGCAGCCGAAGCAGAGTTTACACCCACGGTGATCCAAACCAGAGAAGAACGGGTTGATATGGTGTATGCCATGGAAGTGCGGGTGAAAAACGACGGACGCATTAAAATCGGTATGCCGGGAGAGGTTGTGTTTAGTGTTTAATACGAAATAACAAAATACAAAAAACAAATAAATACCAAAATTCAAAATGCAAAACACAAACAATACTCAAAACTCAATACTCAATACTCAAAACTCAAATCTCAGAACTCAAAACTCAGAACTCAGAACTCAGAACTCAGAACTCAAACCTCAAATCACTACAGATACCATGTTTGGAATTTCAACCATTAAATATTGGGATTTTTTGAATTTTGGTCTTGTATTTTGGAATGATAACCAATTATGAATTGCAAAAAAGGTGAACATCTCGGGTCTTGTCCACTCTGTGGCAGAGAAATGATTTGCGGCAAATCCGTAAATGAGCATCACCCTGTGCCCAAAAGCATGGGCGGCAGTGAGAAGGTGTTTATGCACACGGTTTGTCACCATAAAATTCATACGGTATTTACCGAAAGAGAGCTGGGGCAGGAGTATTACACTTTTGATAAGCTGCGTGAGCATGACGAAATCAGCAAATTCATCCGCTGGGTACGCAAACAACCACCGGAATTCATTGACAAAAACCGCACATCAGGCAGGCTGAAAGAAAAACGCTTGTTTGCCAAACGAAAAAAACGCAGGTAATGGCAGAAATCAATGCACATAAAATAAGCAAATCATACGGTAAGACACAGGCCTTGCACGAAGTTTCACTCAAGGTGGAATCAGGTGAATTGTTTGGCCTTATCGGTCCCGACGGGGCAGGAAAATCCACATTGATACGGATTCTTACCACATTGCTTTTGCCGGATAAAGGCAGTGCAAGCCTGGGTGATTACGATGTGGTAAAAGACTACAAAAAATTGCGGCGGATGATTGGCTACATGCCCGGCCGGTTTTCATTGTATGAGGATCTGAGCGTGGAAGAAAACCTGCAGTTTTTTGCTACCGTATTTGGCAGCAGCATTCAGGAAAACTATGAGCTAATCAGCGATATCTACCATCAGATTGAGCCATTTAAAAAACGACGGGCGGGAAACCTCAGCGGCGGGATGAAGCAAAAACTTGCCCTGTCATGTGCCTTGATTCACAAACCGGATTTTCTGATTCTCGACGAACCTACAACCGGCGTGGATGCTGTTTCCCGTGTGGAATTCTGGGACATGCTGCACAAGCTGAAAGCCAGGGGCATTACCATTTTCGTGTCAACACCATACATGGATGAAGCCATGCGCTGCGACCGGGTAGCACTTATGCAAAGCGGAAGAATTATGGCTGTGGACAGTCCCGGGGTCATTCCGGATCGTTTCCCGGAAACATTGTTTGCTGTGAAAGCTGATGATATGTATCGATTGAAAATCCATCTGGAACAATCCGGTAAGCTGCAATCGGTTAAGCTGTTTGGTCAGTTTTTGCATGTGGTGCCGGATAAAGGTTTTGGTAAAGATGAATTGATAAATGATCTGGAAAATCAGGATTTTAAGGGCGTTTATGCAGAGCAGATAAGAGCCGGCATTGAAGATGTCTTTATCCGTCTGATGGCAAAACAAGAGGAGGACGATCATGCAAAATGAAAGCATCATACACGTACGTGATCTGGTGAAAAAGTTTGGCAGCTTTACAGCAAACGACAAGCTGAGCTTTGATGTTCACAAAGGTGAGATTTTTGGTTTTCTGGGAGCCAACGGTGCCGGAAAAACCACCGCAATGAAAATCCTAACCGGTTTATCAAGACCAACTTCGGGCGAGATTCGGGTTGCCGGGTATGATGTGTACAAACAAAGCGGTGCCATCAAACGGAACATCGGGTATATGAGTCAGAAATTTTCCTTGTATGAAGATCTCAGCATTGCCGAAAACATCCGGCTGTACGGTGGTATTTACGGCTTATCCCGAAAGGAAATAAAGGAAAGACGTGGCCGTTTGCTTAAATCCCTGGGCATAGAGTCCATGGCAGACAAGCTGGTGGGGTCGCTTCCACTGGGCTGGAAACAGAAAATTGCCTTTTCTGTGGCCATTGTGCACAATCCTAAAATTGTCTTTCTCGACGAGCCCACAAGTGGGGTAGACCCTATTACCAGGCGGCAATTCTGGGATTTGATTTACGATGCTGCTCACAATGGCATCACGGTGTTTGTCACCACGCACTACATGGATGAAGCTGAGTACTGCGACCGTGTGGCTATTCTGGTAGATGGAAAAATGATCGCCCTGGATTCACCCGTAAATCTGAAAAAACAACTGAATGAAGACAGCATGAACGATGTGTTTGTTAACCTGGCGCGTGGTAAACGATCGTTTGTGAAAAACTAAAATGACAAAACCCAAACAAGCACCAAAATACAAAACACAAAAGACAAACAAATGACAAAATGCAAA
>CAYQMB010000125.1:5402-7529 GCA_964418565.1 uncultured Bacteroidales bacterium
ACTCAAAACTCAAATCACTACAGATACCATGTTTGGAATTTCAAAAATTGAATATTGGAATTTACTTGTTATTTGTTGCTTGAAGTCTGGAATTTTAATTAAAGCTTATGAAACGTTTTATAGGATTGCTGAGAAAAGAATTTTACCATATCTTCCGGGATATGCGCACCATCATGATCCTTTTCGGGATGCCCATTGTGCAGATTCTGATTTTTGGCTACGTGATTAAAAATGAGGTGAAAGATGTGGATATTGCCGTGCTTGATCATGCCAAAGATGAAGCCGCAATGGAGCTGAGGAACAAAATTCAGGCATCCGGCTATTTCAATATTGTGGAGGATTTGCAGTCGCGGGATGATATTGATGCTGCCTTTAAAAAAGGGAAAGTGCGCGAGGTAGTTGTTATACCGCAGGGATTCGGCAGAGATTTGCAGGCTGGAAATCCTGTGCACATTCAATTGCTGCTGGATGCCACCGATCCCAATTATGCCCAGCTTATCGGCAATTATTCTGAAGCCATTTGCATGGATTATGCCGGTGAAAGCGTTATCAACCCCCAAAAGGGCAGGGGCGGTGTGCAGGTTGAAAGCCGCATGTTTTTCAATGAGGAAATGAAATCCAGTTTTCTTTTTGTGCCCGGTACCATGGCTTTTATTCTTATGCTGTTGTCGGCGCTGATGTCGTCGGTTTCCATTGCCAGGGAAAAAGAATTCGGCAGCATGGAAGTTTTGCTTGTGTCTCCCTTAAAACCCATTCAGGTTGTAATGGGCAAGGTGATGCCGTATGTGATTCTTGCTTTTGCCAATGCAATTTCGGTCATCCTCGTTGGTAATATTGTATTTGGAGTGCCCATCGTGGGCAGTATGCTGCTGCTCATGCTATCATCTGTATTGTTTGTGCTTACAGCGCTGGCCCTGGGCATAATGATATCAACCATCAGCAATACACAGCAAACTGCCATGATGGTGTCCATGTTTGTTCTCATGCTGCCAACCATGTTGCTATCGGGATTTATATTTCCGGTAGAAAATATGCCCGTTTTCCTGCAATGGTTGTCCTGCATCATACCGGCGCGTTGGTACCTGGAAATCATCAAAGGCATCATGCTTAAAGGAGCCGGCATGGCATTCATATGGCAGCAAATGCTGATTTTAACCGGCATGTTTATCGTTTTCATTGGCATAAGTGTTCGCAATTATAAAATCAGACTTGAATAGACATGAAAACCATCAGATATTTGCTTGATAAAGAGTTCAGACAGATTTTCCGCAACAAAATGATGTTGCCTTTTATCTTTTTGCTGCCATTGGTGCAGACACTTATTCTGGTGTATGCTGCCACCTTTGATATGAACGAAATCCGGCTGATGATTGTGGATGAAGATCACAGCACGGCAAGCAGGCAATTGCAGCAGAAATTTGTGGCCTCACCCTTTTTTATTACCGACATAGCTCATGATGATGCCGGTGCGGAAGATGTGCTCATTTCCGGCGAAAAACATGCCATTCTGCATATCCCGGCGGGATTTGAAGCGGATCAGAAAGCAGGAGAGGAGGTGAAACTGCAGTTGCTCGTTGATGCGGTAAATCAGCAGGCCGCCGGATTGATCAATGCATACACCAACAGCATCGTGCGCGATTATGCCACAAATGTTATGGCTGAATCCGGTATGATAAGTAGATCAGCAGACCTGCAGCCGATGCATGTGGAAAAGCGATACTGGTACAATTCCGGTCTCAATTATAAGCATTACATGTTACCCGGTATTCTGGTGATACTGGTAACCATCATCGGGTCGTTTCTAACAGCGCTCAACATTGTTCGTGAGCGGGAGATCGGTACCATGGAGCAAATTAATGTCACACCCATTAAACGGTGGCAGTTTATGGTGGGTAAACTCACGCCCTTTTTATTCATCGCCTTGTTTGATCTGGCTCTGGGATTGCTGGTAGGGGTGATACTGTTTAATCTTCCCATTGTGGGCTCTTTGGTGACACTCTTTGTGTTTGCCCTGGTTTATCTGCTTGCTGCAGTAGCCCTGGGACTGCTCATTGCAAACGAGGCCCGTAGTCAGCAGCAGGTGATGTTTACCGTTTTCTTTTTCTTTGTCCTGTTTGTGCTGATGAG
>CAYQMB010000126.1:0-7234 GCA_964418565.1 uncultured Bacteroidales bacterium
AAAAGGTGCCTTCCGGAGAGCATGAGTTGCAGTTGCGCAGCCAGTGGTATCAGAATCAAACCAAATTGGTGACGGTGAAGGATACACAGGTAAGCAAACTGGATTTTGAAATGGCAAAGACATTTGCCAGGCTGGAAGTGACCACAGAACCTGAGGCCACCATTATGCTGGATGGTAAGACAGTCGGCAACGGCCAATGGCAAAAGCGAATGCATCCCGGAATCTATGAGCTGAGGATTGAAAAAGACCGCTACTACACTGAAAAACGACAGGTGGAAATAGTTGCCGGAGTAGACGAACAGCTCACCATTGAATTGTCTGGTAAAACGGGCAGTCTGGATGTGATTACTGAGCCATTCAATGCACAGGTATTTCTAGATGGAAAGCCTGTAGGAAGCACGCCACTTACCATAGATGATTTGTTGATTGGCAGGTATACGCTTACCATAAAGAAGGCGGGATATGCAAACCTGAGCAAATCCGTGGAAATCACAGAAAATGAAAACACCGAAGTAAACGAGATACTGACAGACGGCAAAGAACTGACCATTCTGACAAACCCGTCCGGTGCTGAGGTTTCCGTAGATGGCAAGTTTGCAGGAACCTCTCCTTTAACCACGGCCTTAACCTACGGCAAACATGAAATCACTGCTGTTAGCGGGGATATGGAGCAGAAAAAGACGGTTGCAATTGATAAATCCCATGCAGGTGAAATTACCATTCATCTGCAAAAGCAAATTAAAATCACATCGGTACCGCCTGGGGCGGAGGTTTATGTTGATGAAGAATTGAAAGGAACCACACCAATCGCCTTGTCGCTGGAAAACCGTACACAGGTGATTGAGCTCAAAAAAAACGGCTATAAGGAAATGACGGAAACCATAAAAGAGCTGCCCTCAAATGACGAACTTTCATTTGCACTGAATAAAATACGCATATTATCAGGTACGTCGTACGACTTTCAGCTTGGCTTTGGGCCGGAACATGGTATTGGCGCTTATGGCGGAAGAATGTCTTTGTTTGTAAACCGTTGGTATCTGGCTGCCGGTATTGGTTTCCCGGCAAAGGTTCAGGCTTTTGGTCAGGAAATCGCAGACTCTCACCAGGCTGTGCTGATTAGTGATATTGATACGTATGAGCCGGTTGGACGTCGGTACATTGAAGAAGTAACCAATATGCCTTCGGGTGAAGGAGAACAGCTTAGCAATATTACACTTAGCTTTCAGGTCGGATATCAGTTTGTTTCGCCTTTCCCGTTTTTTGTACACGCCGGGTATGGTGGTAGATTAAGTCCGTATTATCAAAATGTATATCAGGCCAGTACCGATTACATCCCGCAAGACAGCTACTCCACAACAGAAATTAAAAAGGGAGAATACTTTACGACAGCAAAGAGCTATGTAGATGGTTTCAACAGCCTGATTTTTGGTGTTGACGTGCCAATCGCCAAGCGTGTGATGCTCGGATGTGAATACTGGAGCAATACTGAAACGGGATATACCATATACCTTAACCTGGGCTTAATATTGTGATGATTTTGATGTGAATTATGAGACTGAAAATGTACATACTGATTTTGTTGATTCCTTTGTTCTGGGCTTGTCAGGATGAGGTTTTTACCACCACACCCTCAGACAGCTTTGTCAAAGACCAACCCATTGAGATGGAAATAAACGGCAATGCAGTGATGCTTTACCCTTTTGAAGTCAGTTCATCCAGCGCAAACTGGGGATATTCTTATTCATCTGAAGAAACCGGTGCCACATCCGACTGGGATGGTCAGACCAATACCGATAGTATTTTGCAGTATTATGGCGATACGTATTGCGCCGCCAGCATATGCGATACCATGACTGCCTATGGCTACACCGATTGGTACCTGCCGGCCAAAAATGAGCTTGAGGCAATTTATCAACATTTCAGTGCATCATCCGGAATCTTTCAGAGTACATATTGGTCAAGTACTGAATCTTCTGCTGATGAAGCCTGGATGATGGATTTTTCTGAAGCTGAGTTGCAGATTGCAATGAAATCCAATTATAACGATGTTTTGGCCATCCGTAAAGTGAACTGATGATGGGGAGCACTTTTTTTTAAGCAAAATGTAAACAACAGGCTGACAAATTTCAGATTTGGGCTGATGTTCCTGGTGTCTTAATAAAATTCCTGTAATTTTGCAGTGTAAATTGATATAGCATGTCTGTTATTCACACGTCTTTCCAATGGGCTTTGCACAGGCTGTTGGCTTCTGTTCCAGAGAAAGCTATGGATGAGCAGTTTCCCGACTGGCTGTATGATGTCCTGTATGCACCGGTAACTACCTACAGTGTGGATGCCGCCCTGGATTATAAATTGTGGCTGCAGGACAGGCAAGATAAAATCAGAGTGACAGATTATGGTGCCGGGTCACGGAAAATGGGGGAGGACAGAAGCGTTGCAGATATTGCACGTTACGCAAGTTCTGACATCCGGGAGCTGGCATTTCTGGCCCGTATGGCTTACCTGCGCAGGCCGAAACGAATCCTGGAACTGGGCACCTCTCTTGGTGTTTCTGCTATCGCTTTGGCCGGAGCTGTGCCGGATGCGGAGATGGTGTCGGTTGAAGGATGTCCCCAAACCTACACCTATGCCAAACAGCACGCAACAAAATATCCAACTTACGGTTTACACATGGTGAACGCCGATTTTGACAGCTTTCTGGCGCAGGATAATGGTCAGTGGGATATGATTTACATCGATGGAAATCATCAGCAAAAAGCCAGCCTGGATTTGGTGGATACATCACTTAATCAACTTAATAAAGGCGGAATTATTCTCCTGGATGATATTCACTGGTCGCGTGGAATGAGCAAAGCCTGGCGCCAAATCAAAAAAGAACCCGGTCTGCTTACTGTGGATTTGTTCCGTATGGGACTCATCATACCGGGCTATGAGGGGCACCTGAGATGCCGGTTGTAATTATGGCAGATAAATTCCGGAATTCTTCTCATGCTCAAAAAACTCCACTTTTGAAATCCGGACACGCCCGTCAGTTTCAGCCTGAACAAAGGGATTGAGCTTATGCCAGATGTACTCAGCAAAGCGTTCGGCACCTGTCTGTGGTAAGATTCTCAACTGAACAACCCCTTTTCGGTTAAGTTCTTTAAAGGTCTCCAGTTCGGGATCATCTTCAGCCAGAATGGTAGTGTGATCAAACATGTAATCCATCCAGCTTTTGGGAGATAATCCGTCGATTTTTTCTTTGCTGCGTTTCATACCGCCAAAATCCCATACCCAGTTGCGATGGTCCAGGTCACCTTCAAAATGCAGGCGAAAAGAAATTCCATAACCATGAAGGTACTTGCAATGCGTGTCTTCTGCCCGCCATTGCCTGAAAATACAGGTAAAGCCATCAAAGTGTTTTGTTGATTGAAAGCGTGCCATATAATAAGCATCTTGATTATGCAAAAACAACATTCACAAGTGTGTCTTTGTTTATTTTGAAAACCCATACTACGACTTTAATGGGGGATGAGTAAGCACGAAAGCCGCGATTTTAATACGTTTTTTGATGAAAAAAACTGCATTCAATCTCATGGAGTTTTTCAAAACAATACGCCAAACCAATTGTAAATTAAGTGAATGCCTTTAACGCACAACATAGAAAATTTGTTTTAGTTGTAAAATGACAACGCGAGCATGCCTGCATATTTATTTGTTTACTTTCAAAGCGGGCAGAAGCCTAAAGGCAAAATGAATTGATTGTTAACCCCAAAAACGTATTGAATTATGGTAAAAGTTATTGAAGTAATTGCTACAAGCAAAAAAGGTTTTACAGAAGCAACACAAAAAGCCGTTGAAAATGCATCAAAAACGGTAAAAAACATTCGTTCTGTTTACATTAAGGAAATGAATGCCAATGTTGAAAATAACCAAATCACCACCTACGCGGTAAATGCAAAAATTTCCTTTATTGTTGATGAAGAATAGTTTTCACAGATTTAAACCTGCTGCTTTTGGGTAGCAGGTTTATTCATTTTCTGTGGGCTGCATTTCTACCGTATCCCGCTCATCATTAAGGAGAACCACCGTTTTGTAATTATCTTTTGTGTAGGTTGTCTGAATATCGTAACAACCAAAAGTGCAACCGATCATTATGCTTGTTTCAAAATGACCGCTTTCGTCGGTGTAGCCCGATGCAGAGCTTTTTGTGTAATCCCCGTTTTTTCCTGCATTGACATCCACCAGGACAGAATCCAGCGGTGCTCCGGTGTTCTTATCAAAAACATGAACCGAAATCTGTCGCTGGGATTCACAGGAAATAAATGCAATTGCAGCAAGTGCAATGATTAATGTGAGTCTTGTTTTCATGGTGTTATTTGTTTATGGTTTCATTCAACCAGAGGTTTAATGGATGTTGGGCTTTAAAAACGCGTACACAATCCTCCAGGATTTGTGCAGAATCCCAAAAATCGTCTGGCAGGGCATGATGAACTGCATAATGCTTATGATTCAAAAGATCCACATGCTCCCAGTCTTTTGGATACCCGCGGGGAGCGGTTTTGAGTTTGTTGCCGTAAAATCCGTCAAAATATGTTTTAAAATTCGGATTATTTAAGATTCGTAACAGGCTATCCGGATTTTCATAAATGCGTTTTCGGATAGCTTTAAGGCTTGCCGGTGAAGGCATATAAAGACCTCCGCCGATAAAGCTCTTGCCTGGTTCCATATGGATGTAATATCCGGCATTCCCGCTTTTTCTGCCGCCGGGTGCCATAAATGAGCCAAAATTGGTTTTGTAGGGCCGCTTATCGTTGGAAAACCGCACATCCCTGTGAATTCTAAACATGCTGCCCTTTCCGGTAACTCCTGCAATAGACGGATCAAGTTCCTGGATTTCTGTGATTAGCATGTCAGTAAATACCTCGAATGATGCTTTTGCATCCTTGTGGCGGGCTGCATTTGCATGAAACCATTCACGCTTGTTGTTGGCATTCAGATCCCTTAGAAATTCAAGTATTGCTGGTAATTCCATAACGGTTTTTGTGTTTTAATGAAGCTGTAATTTTACTCTTTGTTTCTTATTTCCTGATGCAATTTCCACAAAATACAAACCATTCGAAAGACCTTTAATGTCCAGTGGGATTCGTTGGATGCCGGCGTGGCGCTCATAATGTTTGCGGTGCAGGCATTTGCCGCTTATAGTATACAGTGCAATTTCCATTGGTTCGCCTTCTGCATTTACTTCCACATAGCAATTATTGCTTGCCGGGTTCGGAAATAGCTCACAATGGTCGAAATCCATATAATCCTTTACTGAAGATGCATTCATGGCATAATTCATGCTGAATCCCTGTGCCCGTCCGCCATTGTCTGTATTAAAGGTAACATTTAGTTTATCAGTGGAAACATGGAGGTTATCAGGAATGGCGCTGCTGCTGAGTGTGGCAACAATGGTATTGTTTGTCGCATCCATGATTCGCAGATAGTCGCCTTCTTCGAGATCGAATTCCGAAAAACTCAGCACAAAATTATTTGCACCTTCAGGCTGGATATTCCAGTTGCAGTAGGTTTGATTTTGATACAAATAATCGTTGCTGCCATCTGTGATGGTTCCGGTGCTGTCGGTGAGGCTTGTCATGAGGCTGCAGTAATCCGGTTGCACTGCGTTGTAAGCAAGTAAAAAACCTTTTTCTGTCAGGCTGTTATCGCTGATAAAGCGGATGAGAATCTGGTCAGATGTGCTTTCAATGCTTTGTGCTGTTTCATTGCCTGAAAAGCTGGACAGCACCGGCGAGCTGTCATCGGGTCCGTCAAAAACAATGAGTTCATCCATTGGGTCGGTGGTAAATTCCAGCAGATCAATTTCAATATGCGATGTACTGTCATCGGGCTGTATCAGCCATTCACATGTCTGATTGTTGCCGTAGTTGAATAAGGGCCCGCTGCCATCGTTAATGCTGCCCTGCATGTTTGTCAGTACCTTTTGACCTGTGCAAAGGTTTGGACTGCTGATGTCAGGAGTAGCGTTGGCAATGGCTTCGTGTAGCAGCGTGAAATCGGCACCGGAAGGTGTGAGGGAGTTGAGGTTGAAATAACCGTCGGCACTGCCACCCCAGCCCCAGTTGAAATGAAAATAGGTGCTGTCCTGATAACCATCGGCAATAAAAGCATGCCCTGACTGAAACACGGTATCGCCCCAACCAGCATAATACAAAGGAATATCCTGATCCAGATGCTCAATCAGCATACCTGACCAGTCAAAGCTTTCATCCAGGCTGTCGCGAAACAGATAGGTGGTGCTGTCTGCGTAACCAAAATAGGTGTGAAGTGTGTAGGCTCCTTTGTGATTGTTCATGCCCGATCCATCGGGGCCGTATTGCATGTCAACCGAAACGCCGATGTGGTGCAAGAGATCAGCAACCTGCGGATTGTAAGCATTCAGTTCAAGGCCCATGGCATCCCAGTTGTAATGTTGTTCTGAAAAATCCACTTCAAGAAAACCATAGGTTGGATCCGTGTAGCCGTAATAGCCTGTCCCTTGTTGGGGATGCCTGAAATAATACATGAGTTGACCCAGAGCGGTAGCAACGCAACCGGTAAGGGCATGATCGTCCGGTCCGGCAGGATCCTCAGGGCATGATGTGTTGTAATATTTACCCTGATCCCATTGCGTATGCAGGAGTGGCTCTACCACGGCGTCCTCCCGGGATTTCCAGTAATCAGGGTTGTCAATGTTTTTCCAGGCATTGCGTATGCGGGTATCGGCTGGTATGTTTTGGGCTTTTAGCTGATCATGCTGATACACAACCTGATCCATCCAGTACTGAAATCCCGGAACTCTGCTTTCTTGCGGGCAGTTACTATCAAAGCTGTAGCCAATCAGCGGGTACATGCTCTCTCCGGTAGCCAGGATAACATAGCCTGCGGGTTTGAAATTGTAAACATGGCAGACAGTTTCACCGGCGGAGTTTTTAATCGGATAAGAGAAATCCGGAGCGTAGTTTGTATTAGCGTAACTTGTGCCGGATGCTCTTGCTGATAAAATGTCCTTTGCTGCTGATGTTATATCCTTTTCAGGCTGTGCAAGTAAGACAGCCGGCAAGAGAAAAAGGGAGAAAAAAAGTGCTTGTATTTTCATTTGATAAAATTTTACCTCAAGGTACAACAATTTTTATTTTCTGCTTTGAAAAACTGCAACTGTTTTGTGCCCTACATTAATTATTTCAAATATCGCATCTGATAATCAGCAAAT
>CAYQMB010000127.1:0-7170 GCA_964418565.1 uncultured Bacteroidales bacterium
TTCAGAAAAGTCACACGTGTTAAATGCATAGGCTGTGCCTGCTGTTGCTGAAACTTCAAAATAGCTGATCTGTCCGGCACTGACAGCGGCAGTTTGCCATGTATTGTTAGGTGTGATGCTTCCTTCGTTACTATAGGCACCGTCTGAGGAACTGTAATACAATGTTCCGCTGTTGGTAAACGGATCGCAGGAATAATTGGAAGCAGTTATGTAATATGTACCCGAAGTCGTAGGCGACCAGCTTATGGATGAAGACAAACCGGAACAAAAGGGCCCGCTGTCATCCTCAGATGCTACCAGGTTATTATAGGTATCATAAATTCTGATATAAGAATCCTCACTGTTTGAGCAAAGTGTGAAATTGTAATAATCACTGGAGTTTGCATCAAATGTCCAGTACGGGGTTTCTCCCGCATTGTAGGCTGCTCCCTGCCATGTGCACATAGCAGGAGTCAGGCTTCCCATATCTGTATCACCACACTGGGGGATAAAGCTTACCCGCAAATGTGAGTAGTAGTTGTTGGTTTCAATACCTTCCCAGAAGGTCGGACTTTCGGAATTTTCATCTTCATCAGCAATACCTACCACATACCATCCGTCTATCAGACGACCTTCGAAGTCGGTAATTCCGGATGCGTTGAAATCAACATCATATCCGGTGTAGCCGTCACCTTTATCCCATGACCAGCCGCCATCTACATAATATACAGTTCCACCGTTAATATCATCGTACCAGGTCATGGTTTTGTAATCCCTGGTACCTCCGGATTCGGGATTATCTCCGGCATCAATGTTGTTTGCCATGTCTTTAAACTCCGCCCTCACTTCGTTGTAATCTGTAAGGCAGTCGCAGGCACTTATCCAGGAGTCCCAGCAGCTTGGTACGTCATTGTTAATGTAGGTTTCATATTCAACAGCCGTAACATTGGTGCTATTGTAAAAGCCCGAGATGTCAAATTTGTCAGCCATTCTGGCGTAGTTGTGGTTTGGTGCAATGAGCTGATCATCTTCCATAGAACCAAGCTGAATGTCGTAATTTCCGTCACCATGCGCAATGTTCCATACCAGGGCTGAGGATCCGTCATTATCCATCTCTACCGAGTTGTGGTAATATGTAGAGGTAAGAGGGTCGCTGATGGCATCTTTTGTGGTTGACTTATAAGCAGCATCAATAATGTCCAGAATTTCTTTACGTACTGGTTCATCAGGTGGAATATTCACCCATTCGATTTCTTTTCTGATATCAGGGGGTAATTCAGACAGGGTATTATTTTCTCCTTCCGGCATCAGGGGGTAACCGGTTGGACGAATACTCAGGATGGCCTGATATTCTCCTTCACTTGTGTCAAAAGCCCGCATAAAGGGAGTTCTGTATTCCTTAAGCTCTTTTTTATTGGTTGGGAATTCAGATTTCAGGGGAAGGTAGGGTGCGGTTTCCAGGCGTGCCCAGGAAAAATATCCGGGGTAGTCTCCATCTGTATCATCAAGAGCACCTTCACCAAGAATATTCATGGCTGCATGTTTAGGTGCATAGACTTTCAGGTAATACTGACTTACAATTTCAACGGATTCCACACCGCGCACAGATTCAATGGAATCGGCAATCTGAGAAATGTCTTTTTGGGCTTCCATTAATATGTAGCCTTTATAACTGTCAAAATCAAGGTCTTTGGGATTGAATCGTCTGGCAAGTTTCTCCTCAGATAAATAAAACCGGTAATACACTTTATTATCTATCAGCACGTAATCCGTTCTGTCAGGTTTTACACTCTTTACAGGACTGAAGCTGCTTCCACCATCTTTGAATTTATTGACTCCAAGTTTATACTTCCAGGCTTCACTGGCATCAATCAGACTTTGAACACGTTTGTCGTTTTCCGGCAATCGTATCATTTCTGCCTCAAGTGGAGGCAGCGGTTTCCTTGCTGAATACGTCTGGTCTGTTGATTGTTTGGCGTTTGAAAAGCTTGCTTTCTCAACCTTTTGTGCCTGCATGCTTTGAAATAAGCCAAAGCAAATCAGGAATGTCAATACGCTTGCAATAGTTTGTTTTTTCATATCTAATTGTTTTTTTTTTATCGTATGATACTTACTGTTCCTTTATGCGTTTCATTACCATCGTTGAGGCTTACCACAAAGACATAAGTGCCCGAGGGCAGGTTTTTGCCATTGCGTGTGCCGTCCCAGCGGTTTTCAGCATCTGCGTAATCCAATCCGCTTCCATTGAAATAGAAAACATCGTCACCCCAACGGGTGAAAATGCTTATTTCGGTTTGTTCATAAGCCGATATGCCTTTTATTTCCCAGGTGTCGTTATAGCCGTCACCATTGGGAGTGATAACGGTTGGGATCAGCAATTCGCCAAAATCAATTCTGTAGGCAGCGGTTGCGGTACATCCGTGATCATCTGTCAAGGTCAGGTAATAATCCCCGGCCTGGCTTAGGGTGATGTCCTTGGTTGTATCGGATGTGCTCCACTCAAAATCGTACGGACTGTTACCACCTGAAGCCATTGTTTCAATGTGTGTGATTCCATCCTGAGTGTAGCTTGTGTCACCTATCATTAGATATTGAGGGTTGTTTAGCTCTATGGTATCACTAACCATCTCGCAACCGCTGTAATCCACGACAGTGACATTGTAAAGGCCTGCAGGCAGGTTGGTCAGGCTGTCCGTATTTTCAGATGATAATGTTGTGTCTCCGTTGGAATAGCAATATTCAAACTGTGGATCAGCACCCTGAATTTCTACCATGAAAATTCCGGTAGAGTCCCCAAAGCATAAGGGATCCTGTTTGTCAAGTATGATGTTTCCCGGGTTGCGATTGTAGATATTTGCCGAAGCACTTGCTGTACAACCGTAAAAGTCAGTGACCGTAACGTGATACATTCCGGGAGGAACATTGGTTAGCTCAGGCAGATTGTCACTGCTTTCTGTCCATGTGTAATCGAATGGGTTGTTGCCTGTTGCAGTGACATGTACACTACCATTGGCCTGATTGCAATAACTGCTGTCTGTTGTGATGCTAAGATCAGGCACCGGATACACATTGACAAGCATGCTGTCACTTACCGGCTCACATGGACCGGCCGGATCATTGCTGCTAAGGTAGAACCGGATGGGTGAGTTACTCACATCGGCAGGATCGGGAATGTAAATTGCTTCCGGGCTCCCGGCATTTTGCAGGCTTCCGGCACCATTGGTGGTCCATTGTACACTTACGGTGCTTCCGCCAGAGGTTCCCTGCAGCAGGACAGAACTTCCCATGCATACACTTTCATCTGAGGGACAGCTAACCTCTGGTGCTTCGTATATGGTAATGTTATTTTCGGTATGGGTAGCTTCAGCACATCCCCCCGAGGCAGAAATGGTATTGGTGATGCTGTATGTGCCCGGTTCAGAATTTGCCAGGTCGATTTCCCCGGTGCCCGTGTTCTGAAAAACCAAACCGGCAGGACTTGCAGAATAATTTCCGTTTGACCCGCTGTTGTGCAGTGGCAAGGGGTTTTCATCGTTCTGGCAATAAGGATCATTGTAATAAAATTCAGCATCAAAACCACTGGTGATGGTTAGTTCAAACATGCTGCTTTCCGGGCAGGTACCGTTGGTTGTGTATGTAATGGTATAAGTGGTTTCGGTCGTGCTTGCAGAAAGGTCAATTTCTCCTGTGCTGCTGTTTATCGACAGGCCGGCAGGACTTGCGCTGAATGTTCCGCCCGGAGTGGCTATATCTGTTGGTGTTACGTTGGGCCCTGTTGCACAAAACGTACCGGACTCGTATGCAAAATACGGATCATCCGAAGGAATGAAATCGACAGTAAGCTGATCGCTGTTGGTGCCACACGGTCCTGCAGGGTTATCAGAAGTCAGTGTGAGCGTTATGCTGCCATCACTGATGTCCTGAGCAGAGGGAAAGTAACTTGTGTTCAGACTTGTCGGATCGGTGAAGTTTCCGCTTCCGCTGCTGGTCCAGCTTCCGCCACTCACGCTGCCGGAAACACTGCCACTGAGGCTGGCGTTTTCGCTTTCGCAAATGCTGATATCGCTGCCGGCATTTACCTGCGGCAATTCGTTAACGCTCGTGTATTGCACATCCGTGCTGATACAGCTTCCTCCGCTTTGAATGCCTGTCACTGTTACATCGTCAATGTTCCAGCCGGCGTAGGTTTGCAGGTTATCCGACTGTGAAGTCCAGCGTATCCAGATGGAAGACTGGTTGTCTGCCCAGGCAGAAATATCAAAAACAACATGTGTCCACTCGTCATCCTGCGGGTATTGCGGGTGTGGTAAGTCGTGCCATGTTGACATGTCATTGCTGATTTCAACATAAGCTTCATCCCAGTCGGTTTCAAAGTTGGCATAGCGCCAGAAACTCAACTGAGTGCTGGTAAGGCCTGAGCAGTCGATTTCGGGAGAGAGCAGCCATTCGTACGAAGCATCATAATATCCGCCGGCACCGTCAGCTTCTGTGTAATCCAGTCCCTGACCATAAACCTGATTGTGCAGATTGGTGGAAGTGTGATCGGTGGTAGGGTCGGGGTTTGACATCGTGTTGCTGTTTTGACCATCGCCGCCCTGGGGTGTGCCTACAGCCCATGAGTCGCTGCCTGAAGAAGCGCCGTGAGCCCATCCGCTTTGGGGTGAGGGATCAAAATTATCATAAAAGGCAGTAATAACCGAATAGTTGTATGAATAGGTAACCATCTGTGTTCCGCTTCCTGCGTTTGCCGGAATGAATGTATCACCGGAAATGCCGTTACCTGAAAAACTGCCTGTGGCATAATTCCCGCTGAGAGTGACAGGTGTTGCGTCGTCTTCGCAATATTCGCTGTCAAGGCCGGTGAATTCAGCGTTTGCAGAATTTACAAATACGGTTACATCCGCTGTGCCCGGGCATGATGGATTGCTGCCGGTAACGGTTGCGGTATAGGTTGTTGTTTCACCGGGAGAAACGCTGATGGTTTCCTGGTTTTCCTGCCCGCTGAGATCAGGGTCAGATGGTGAGGATGTCCAGTTTACAGTAGCCCCACCTGAAGCTGTGAGGTTAACGGTTTGGCCTTCACAGATGTAGTGGTCTTCACCGGCATAGGCTACAACGGCACCGGAGCTGGCTGCAAAAATGTATTCACAGACATCCTGTGCATAACCATCCACCATAATGAGGTATTCTTCACCCGGAGTGAGGCCGGAAGCAACAATATGCCCGTTGGTTTCTTTGGCCGGACTCCAGCAGTTTGAAACCGGTGTGAAAGTGCTGCAGTCTGTGTCAAAAACCTGCAACTGAATGCCTTCAATGGGGTTGCCGGCATTTATACTCCCCTGGCAATTTCTTACCCATACATCCAGTACAGTTGCAGTGGAATCGGCGACAAATGACAACCATGAGTTGTTGTTAATGCCACCGCAGAAAATGCCTTCATCGTAATAATCAATGTTTTCATGATCGGTAGGGTAAGCTGCGCTGGTGTTTCCCAGGTATCCGTTAAGGTCGCATATGGGAGTGTTGGTTTCGCATGTTTCGCCGGCGGCAGTGGTACTGGCTGCTGATGGCGGAAGGCATCGATCCGGACAATCTATGCTGAGTCCAAATCCGGCTTTATTCACAGCCCCGTCAGAGGTGATGCGTATGGTGATGTAGCCCGACTGAGCATAATACGCGTTACCCGTTTCATCAATGGTGATATTCGGAAAACGGGTAACCGAGTCGAGGCAGATGCCGGATGCACTGGACGGGCCATCGTATATAATCAGGTAATCAAAGGCATCTTCAAACTCATACGATTCAATAACTGCACGTATGCATGAGTTGTTTGTGGATGCAAAGGTGATTTCGTAATCGTTGTTGATGCCATAATCTCCCGTGGGGCCGCCTTCATCATACAGAGTGGCACTGCAGGTGCTGATAACAGAGCCGTCGGTGGTGGCATCAAGATTGTAGGTCTGTGCAGTTGCTGCGCTAAAACCCACTGTCAGTAGTGAAAAGAGAAGCAGATTAATTCCTCGCATGGCGTTCAATGGTTGTATTGTTCTTTTATCAGGTCAAGTTGTTTTTTTACTTCAGCTTTTGACTTTACGTAAATGTAAGGGCCTGTGGTTTTTTCAAGATTCAGATATACCCTGGCATAGCCTTTGTCTCTGCGGAAAGCTGAATAATCGCTTATGTTAATATCCAAAGGGTCAATTCTGTTTTTATGCTCCTGTGGGATGTACCACGAGTCGGCATAAAGGTAATTGATCTGCAAAACCTTATACTCAGGCATGCTGCTGATTTCTTCGGGCGTATATGAATCCTTTGCCCGCTGATCAATTAGCTGCTGGTTGTTTGTGGACTGGCCCCGGACTGATACAGCCAAAAATAAAGCGACAGCCATTAGCCCCCAAAGCTTTAATGGTTGTTTTTTCATAATAGAAATTTTACTATCCCCAAAATTTCACTATACAAATATATGAAATTATGAATAAGTATGGCATGTATTTGTCATAAATTTTTCTTTTCATGTTTTATAGGCATGTCCGTGTGATTTGAATGCATGCTTGCCTGAATTTTTGGTCAGCATTAATCAATCAGAATGATTTTATATAGATGCTGTGGGCGGCACCCTGCGGTATGAAAAATTTCATGTACGGGAAACGTAGATGGTTAGGATATTTTGATACAGATACCAGTATTACCAGACCGCAGGGTCAGCATACAGCCTGTAGCTGCAAGCTGCTTTTACCGGTATGGCAATGCATGACAGGGAGTTTCCTGCTTCGCTTTTCGGCTGCCTTGCGGGTCAGCCAAAAGAGCTTCGCCCTTATGGTCACTCCTGCTATGCAGCCATACCATTGGCCAAAGCAGCTTGCAGGCTGCCGGCTTCCTGCTTGCCGCGAGTGAGCCCCCGGGCTTATTCTTTTGTGCTAAAGGTCCGCTGAAAAAAGTCTGGTGTGTATCAGACTAATAAACCCAATGTTCTGAATATCCGCCGCGTTTCATCTTAAGCTGTTAAATCTGCACTTTTATCAGACTATTTCTCCACCAGGGATTAAAAAAGTGGTAATAATACTTTTTTTACCAGAAAATATGTCATATATTTATACTGGGATAGATTATCAGAAAAAGCAGCGATGCATAGTCAGAAAAAGAAAAAATCAAAAGCGGAATAAACATGCCTTTACATTACTACATTAA
>CAYQMB010000128.1:0-7083 GCA_964418565.1 uncultured Bacteroidales bacterium
ACGAAGCCTTATTACGTATGAAAATTATTGGTCCATTTGAACCTGAAGTATTGAACATGCAAGGTTTGATGCCATTGGGCATCTGGAATAATGCATGTGACACGCTAAGCTTTAGCACGGGAACCTATGATCACAACCCCACCTTAATCGGTTACGGTGATTATAATGGCAATGCAAGTGCATATTTGCATGGAATGCAACAAATTTCCTGGTCTGGCGCAAAATACTCTTTTGATGATTTCCTTGTTTCTGATCCTGATTTACGACAAGCAATAGACGATAATTCATTTCAAATTCCATTAAACCTAGATGATAGCTATGAGGGTTTGAAAGGCATACAAATTGAATTCTTGTATCCTGCGGAGTCTGTAAATCTCACAGGAGTAAGTTTATCAGTTAATAAAGAGCAAATCAGAACCAACCAGGATATGAATCTTAATACTTCAAAAATCCTTGCAGAAAATCCTGATTTTCTTGTTAACGACAACAACGGACATGTGCGCATTCTATATGTGCCAGATCCGGAAAACGATTTTAATATATTTAAAGGGCAGCATTTTCTTAATCTGGAATTTGAATACCTGCATGGTAACTCAGACATAACAAATTCTTTTCAGCTACAAGGAGTTTTTAATGAATTGGTTTTGAATGATTACAATTATGAGACAAATGTTACCATAGAATATCCTCAATTATCATCTACCTCAAACCTATCACCGACTAAGACTATTGAGGGTATTCTTTTTTACCCAAATCCTGTTTCCAACTATTTAACCATTGAAAATGGAAGTGAATCATCAATAATATACAAATTGGAAATCTTCAATTCAATTGGAAAAACAGTGATCAAAAAAGAATTTACAGAATTTGCACCAAATACAATCCGCAACCTGAATCTTGAAAAGTTAAATTCTGGTCTTTACCATATTTCATTATACCTGGATTCTGAAAAGGAAAATCGAATAAGTTTTAAACTGGTTAAACATTAGTTTCATTTAAGCCGTCTTTACATTTGTAAAAGGCGGCTTAAATCTAAAAATTTAAAAAAACATTATGAAGAAAAGAATTTTATTTGCTGGTTTTTTCATGTTGATAATTATTTTAACACAACCAGTGTGCGCTCAGATAACTGTTTCTGCAGAAGATATCTCAGGAGCTGTTACCGGAGAAGAAGTGACAGTGGCAATAAGCATCAGTGGCATTGGATCACAAGAGGTTACTTCAATACAAGGGACAGTAAGCTGGGATGAAACCATTTTAGATTACCAAAGTTATACATACGATCAAATATCTCTTACCCCAGTTGGTGAGTATGAATCTGATTTTTCTTTTGCATGGGGAAATCCTTTCTCTGAAACACTTAATGAAGGAGAATTTTTGTACTTGACTTTTCAATATAATGGAACAGGGGGGCAATGTTCAGATATAACTTTCACAGACAACGTAACAGCTCGTGAATTGTCGGTTAGTTATGTTGCACAACCCATTACCTGGACAGGCAGTCAGGTCTGTGGTTTTGTATGTGAACCGGTTAATTTTGATTTAATGCCGGAAAATACTGAAACATGTGGTTTGCCTGCAAACGCTTCGTTTACAATTGGTGCCACAGGAAGCGAACCCATAAACTATCATTGGCAATATTATGACGGCACCTCATGGGAAGATGTTGTGGATAATACACCCACAGGAGTAACTTATTCAGGAGCAAACAGTGAGGTTTTAACCGCCAGTGGGTTTTCACAAATTGGCACTTACGAATACAGATGCTATGCTGATAATTGTGGCGGCGCTGAATTTGATGTATCAGCTACAGCACATGTGATCATTGATGCCTCAATCCCAGGAACGGCTTCTGAAGATCAAAATATTTTGGCAGGAACACTTCCGGAGTCACTTACACTCACTGACTATAATGGATATATCCAATGGCAATATTCCGATAACGGAACAGATGGGTGGACAGATATCAGTGGATCTACTTCATCTGTTTTAACAAGCAATACAATGGGTGCATTAAATGCCGACAGATGGTATCGTGCCGCTGTTACCAGTGGAACATGTTCTGTTGAGTATTCAAACATCATACACATCAGTATTGCTAATCCTAACCTCACTGTCAGCTTTGAAGACGTTAATGGCGTTATGCCGGGGGAAGAGTTTACCATTACAGCAGAAATATCGGGTGCAACGGATGAGATCACATCTATTCAGGGAACAGTATCCTGGGATGAAACCATTTTACAATACGTTGGATACACAACAAATCAGATAACACTTTCTCCTGCTGGTGAATATGTATCAGATTTCACTTTTGCCTGGGGTAATCCATTTTCTGAAACCTTAACCAATGGTGATTTTTTAAACCTGACATTTGAATTCATTGGAAATATGGATGAATGTACAGATGTCATTTTCTCAGACAGTGTAACTGCCAGAGAATTATCAGTAAACTATCTTGCGCAACCTGTCTCATGGCAATCTGGACAAGTCTGTGCTTCGTCCTGTTTTCCTCCTGAAATAACCACTCAGCCCATTGGCGATTCTGTCTGTGAAGGTGCAACACATTCCCTGAGCGTTGAAGCTACTGGTGATGGACTAAATTATCAATGGCAAAGAAATGGCTCAAGCATTTCTAATGGAAATAATAATATACTAAACCTATCAAATCTATCAACATCTGATTCAGGTGAATATGCCTGTATTGTAACAGGAGATTGTGGCACCATATCTTCTGATTCTGTTTTACTTACGGTAATATCCAGCCCATTCGTAAATGTAGAATCCTCGAATACATTATGTCAGGGACAAACCATTGCTTTAAGTGAAACCGGAGATGATGCTGTTTCCTGGCACTGGAACGGACCACTTGGTTTTTCTTCAACACAAAGTAACATCAGCATTGATGATGCATCTGTTGATAATACCGGCTATTACGTCGTAAACGGCACCAACGATTTTGGATGTTCTGCTGATGATTCGGTTTACATTGAGGTTGTTGCTCCCACATCAGTTTCAATATCAGACCCCGGCACCATTTGCTCTCTTGATGCATCACTTACATTACAAACAAACCCAGATCTTAATGGATACTGGATTGGGGAAGTGGTTGACAGCATATCAGGAACAATAATCCCATCCAATAATGTAACAGGAATCCACAATATTTCATTCGTTGCATACACTGCCTGCCATGAATCCGATGATATTGATATTGAAATACTACCTCAGTTAGATGCCAGCATTATAACAGATGCAGATACTTTACTCATTGATGAATCACCTATCGATTTACAGGCATTAACTCCCGGGGGAACATGGTATGGTGAAGGAATACACCCAGGTACTGCAGAATTCAATCCTGAAAATGCCGGCTTGGGAGAACATCAGATATGGTATGAAATTGATGTGGCTTGTGGTGATATTGATAGCATTACAATGACTGTTATTGAAATTGAAAGCAATGAGGATCTTGTTATTCCTGATGTTTTCACACCTAACGGCGACGGATACAACGACACCTGGGAAATTACAGGCATTCAAGCATTTGAATCGGTATCTATATACATCACCACTAGGTGGGGAGATGATGTGTTTACCTACGATGGAACCGGTTACAACTATTCAGAAACACAAAACCAGTGGGATGGTACATACAATTCCAAACAGCTTCCATCCGGTACTTATGTTTATATACTCGAGTTAAATAATAATCAATCATTCAAAGGAGCATTAACCATTATAAGATAACCATTCATTATGAAAAGAAATGCAATAATAACGATCATTTTCGCCTTCATCAGCTTATCGGCTTTTTCACAGCAATTACCACTGTACAGTCAATATATGTTCAACCCCATGTTATTGAACCCGGCTGTCACTGGTAGCCATGATAACATCCCCATTCGTTTAACAGCACGACAACAATGGGTAGGCATCGACAACGCCCCTTCCACACAAGCCATCAGTGGACATATGAGGCTTAATAATGAAACCATGGGAGTAGGCGCTGTTATATATGCCGACCGCTTTGGCCCGGAAACAAAAATTGGGTTTCAAGGCAATTATTCATACATCCTACCGATGATGAATGATGATGCTCATCTGGCTTTCGGTCTGTCATTTCAGGTTTTTCAGTACAGCATGAATTACAACAACATGGTATCGATTGATCACAATGACCCTGCTCTGAATTATAACATCGAAAAAAGCTGGGTGCCAGACAGTGATTTTGGTATTTATTTCTATTCCGAAGAATACTATGCCGGACTATCCGTTAATCAACTTATAGAAACACATCTAAACATTGGCGGTGTTGAATTTAACCAAAACACACTCATCAGGCACTATAATTTCATGGGTGGTTACAAGTTCGATTTAGACAATGACTTTGAAATCGAACCGTCTTGCCTGGTAAAAGGGACTTTTGAAACGCCTTTCCAATTAGATTTCAATGTGAAAGGAATTTACAAGAAAAATTATTGGCTCGCATTTTCATACCGTACTTCTAATGATATCATTGCCATGTTGGGTTTAAAGCTTGATGAATTTACTTTCGGATTGGGATACGATTATTCCGTATCAGCATTATCTGCTTATCAAAATGGAACATTTGAATTGATGGTTGGTTACAACCTCAATCGAAAAGCATTGAGTGGATCGAGCAGGCTTTAACTCAAACAATTCATTTGCCATAAAATGCAATTAATATCTCAACTGAAAGTCCATTGATTTTTGTTACGATATAGCATTATCAATGTTCTTTCATTGAACCGCTTACGCTAAAGCATTAAATAGAACATGTCTTAGCATACTAATTTTGCTTACTGAAAATGGAAGTTATGCTCAGGGTGAAACCGATACAGAAACTAACAATCACTCAGCCTGTTTTTAGATTACTGATAACACAAGCATTAATGAACACCAAAAGTATTGGTGGAACAGTAGCTCGGGCACAGTTATGAACATGAAATTTCAAAGGATGAAGCAAGCTTTCTTGGAGAAGAACTGATTCAAGTATAAATTATAGTCGGTATGGAGAATTCTTTCTGAGCATGAAGGGCTTACGCCTGCCAGCATCTATTGTTTGAATTGCAAAGATGAAAGCTGTACCTTTTAAGACAATAGCAACGCATCAAGCTATTTTATCACTAATACAATCTTTGACAATACATCTTTTATCAAATACAGTTATTATTCATGCGTCATACATGACGGGAGAATTTTTACCCTCAATATACCTGCTTCCCGGTATTGGCAATTAACCAACACTGGGTATTGCCCCACATCGGATTTTGTTGTTGTTTTATTTAAGGATATGCCATCTAATATTCAGACTGTTAAGCTTATTTAATATTGGACATTAAACAACAACATCATGAAATATTATTACAGATTTTTAGTAACGTTTATTATGATCACCTGCCTGATATCCTCACAGTTGACAGCTCAAAACCTGCTTACCGTAAAAAACCCCGTTGATATAAATGGAAATGTTTCACTGTATGTCAAAGGTTCTGTTTTAGGTTCTGCTGGTAATGGCAGTGAAATATCAAATGATGGAATCATTAAATTAACTGGAAACTGGACCAACAATGTAGCATCATCTTTCTTAAATGGACCCGGTGAGGTTGTATTCAACGGATCATCGGGCAACCAGCAGATTGAGGGAACACAAACAACACGGTTTTATGATCTCACCATTGATAACATTCATGATCTTGTGCTTGAGCAGGATATGTTTGTGGACAATACTATAAACCTTACAAATGGTGATCTTGATCTCAAAAACAGCGTTGCAGACCTCGGTACAATGGGCACAATAGCCAACGAAAGCGAATCAACACGAATCAAAGTGGGCGACATCATCAACAACACCGGAACAATTCAGGCTACACGAACAATAAACAATATTACCGATGAGAACCCCGCAAACCTGGGGGTATTGATAAGCAACAACACAAATCTGGGTAATATTACGATTGTACGCGGACATCAACTGCAAAGTGGTACCGGTACGTTTTCAGGGAACACAAGCATCGCCCGATACATTGAGCTGAGAAATGCTTCCAACGAATTAATTGATTTTGAGGGGAATGCAGCAAATGTAATAAGCTTAAACTATTGGGATGCCGAACTCAATGGACAGGACGAAGCCGCTTTAACACAATATCAGTGGGTTTCTGAAAGCATAGAATCATGGTGGACGCCGATGCTGGGATCAATCAATACCGGCAGTAATGTATCCACACCCAATGCCAATCCCTACTCTGATTATTTTGATGAACCCAATTGGTACGCAATGGGTTTTGGAGGAAAATACACCCTGGCCAGTAAAGACAATCCGCTGCCGGTTGAATGGCTGTCTTTTACTGCAGAGTGGTATGATGAAACATTTAAAAGTGTTGATATTCAATGGAAAACTGCCTCAGAAACCAACACCGATTTCTTCGATCTTCAACGCTCTGAAAATATGTTATTATGGGAATCTATTAACACTTTTGATGCTCAGGGACTTTCAACGCAAGCATCACAATATACTTATATTGATAACAACCCACCCAATGAAGCCGAGACGATTTATTACCGCTTAAAACAAGTGGACTCTGATGGAAACTACGAGTACAGCAACATCGAAGCGCTGATAGTTCCGGATGTAAGTATTGAAATCATATCAATTTATCCCAACCCGGCCGATGATGAAATTAACCTTCAAATCATTTCCGGTCTTGATACCCACGTTGCAATATATATTTGGGACAAACTTGGAAAAGCAGTCTTATTGAAACATGCCGAATTAAGGTGTGGAGACAATGTGATTCAGATAGATATCAGCCACCTGGCTTCGGCATTATATACCATACAAATAATTACAGATACAGGAAATCATAAAACAAGTCGTCAATTTGTCAAATAATTGAAAAATAATCAGGGCTATAGCCCAATTTCCGCGCCTAAAGGACAGATTTAAAAAAACGAAAACATTAGATTATGAAAAAAAACAAAAACACCCAGAACTGTAAAATTGCACCAACAATGCCTTTTAGCATTGGAACTTTAATCATTGGAGTTTATTTGTTATTTGGG
>CAYQMB010000129.1:0-6997 GCA_964418565.1 uncultured Bacteroidales bacterium
AATGACCTGCTCGGTCGGTATGAGGAAATATCAAAGATGCTTTATTCTCTGATTAAAAAGTTCAGTTGAGTGAGAGTGAGTACAGAGTACGATCGATCAGTTTCACTCTTTTTCTGTTTACTCAAACTCACACTCACACATAAACCAATAATTATGATGATTGATTTTCAGATCGCGCTATAGCATAAAAATGTGTATTTCCCTTAACTTTATGGCAGAACAAACCGGGAAGGTATTCATGCATCGAAGGAATACATTTTATTTAAAAGTTATTTCGGATTAGGTTATAGGCTGGCAATAAATCACTAGCTATGCCGGCTATGGCAAAAATGAATTTCAGCATAAAAAGAAATCAGCCTTAAAGCTACTGCCTGTTAAAACAAAGCCTCCCACACACCCAAAAGATGCCCCGAAAAAGCAATGATGATGAATATCAGCAGAATGCGAACAAATCCGGCCCCTTTGTTGATGGCCAGATGAGAACCCAGGAGCCCGCCCCCAAAGTGTCCGATGGCAGCAACCAGACCCAGCACCCATTCCATTTGCCCGTCAAGCACATAAATCAGCACAGCAAAAGGGCTGTAAAGCAATACCATGAAAACTTTCAGTGCGTTGGCTTTTACCAGGTCGTAACCGGCTTGCAATACCAGCGCTGACAGTAGAAATATTCCCACACCGATGTGTATGAACCCGCCGTAGCTACCGATCAGGAAAAACAGGATAAACTGAAGGACACCAACTTTCCGACTGGTTTTTTCCTTTTGTTCTTCTATCCATTTCTTGGGATCAAATACAATAAAGAATAAAAGTGCAAGCAGGGTGATACCAATGATTTTTTCAAACAGATCGTGAGGGATGTTGACCGCAATTAATGCACCGGTAATAGAACCGAGGACAACGGGTATTCCCAGTATCAGGCCTTTTTTTACCTCCAGTTTATCCTTTTTGAAAAACCGGAACGATGCCGTGGCTGTCTGAAGAATAACTCCCAGTCGCAGGGTGCCGTTGGCCATGGGGGCAGGTATACCCAGGGCCATCATGATGGAAAACGTGATAACAGAACCTGAACCGGCAAGCGTGTTGATGATACCGGTTGCAAAGCCGGCAGCTATCATAATCAGGAAAACCTGCCAGGAGTATAAATCAAAGGATGACAAAAACGATTCAAGCATAGACCCACAAAGCTACACATTTACTTTGAAAAAATGCTCTAAACCTGGTCCTGTTCAACCGATTTTTGCAGCGACTTAAATCCTTGACCAAGAATTTCATGAGTTTCTGATACGCTCAGAAAGGCATTGGGGTCTATCCGGTTGATGTAATCTTTGAGAATACTAAGCTCACGGCGGGTCAATACGGTAAATACAACTTTCTTATCTTTTCCGTTATACATGCCTTCGGCTTTCAGAAATGTGCCGCCTCTGCGCATGTCATTGATGAGCTTGTCACGAATTTCCTCATGCTTGTCAGATATAATGATAAGGCTTTTGTTGTATGAAATACCTTCTACCACAATGTCGATAACCTTACCGGTGATGAAAATCACAATCCATGAGTATAAGGGGATTTCCCAGCTGTTAAAAGCAACAAGGCTGATCAGGACAATGACTGAATCCACTGCAATCAGCAACTGACCTAGTGGTAACCGCGTGTATTTGGAAAGTATCATCGCGATGATGTCCGAGCCGCCTGTGGTAGCACGTGCCCGAAGAACCAAACCCAGGCCTGCACCCAAAATAACACCCCAGAAGATTGATGATAAAAGAGCGTCATCCGGAACCAACGCAACATCTCCCTGTATCCATGATAACAGGTTGACAAACTGGCTAAGAGCAACAATCCCAACAACGGTTTTCCAGCCAAAACGGGGGCCCAGCACCTTTAAACCAATAACCAAAAGCGGAATATCAATGGCAAGTGCTACAAATCCCGTTTGCCAGCCAAACAAGTGGTGAAGCACGATGGCAATACCATATGTGCCCCCTGGTGCCAGTTTGTATGGTGAGATGAAGTACACAAAAGCCACTGCCATGGCAAACGTGCCTGCCAGTATGAGAAACAGGTACTTAAACCAGTTCCAGCTGAATAATTTTTCCTTAGTTATGAATGCCATAATATCGACAATTTTTAAAACGGCTGCAAATATACACCTTCGTATTATTCCGGCAAGGTTTTTTTATTAATTAATTACTAAAAATGATACCGGTAAGCACTGTTTTCCAATCTAAGTAAAGAAACCATGCAGATGCTTGGTGTTTAACCAAAAATAATTTTCGGTGGCCCCGTGCTTGGGGATGAAAATCAGATTATTGACACCTGTTTGTGTTGTTAGAATAATAACAATTACGCCCGATATCAGGAGTCTGAATAAATTTTTATGCTTTAAAACAAATTGCTTGGGAATGTATTAAAACTCTGTTATTTTTACCTGCAAATTTGGAAATGAAATAAACTTAAAATTATCATATTATGGCAAAACGTACAATTGTTAAATTACCAGGTGACGGTGTAGGCCGTCCTGTTCTTGATGCTGCTATCCGTGTTATCGAAGCCGCCGGATTTGAGGCTGATTATGTTGAAGGTGACATTGGGTGGGAATTCTGGGAGAAAGAAGGTAATCCGCTTCCACAGCGCACCATCGACCTTATTGAAAAACACAAAATTGCCCTCTTTGGTGCCATTACATCAAAACCCAAAGACGAAGCGGCTGAAGAACTTGCCCCGGAACTTCAGAACAAAGGCCTGGTGTATTCATCACCCATTGTTGGTCTGCGTCAGCATTTTGGACTGGATATTTGTCAGCGCCCATGCCACACTTACAAAGGCAATCCGCTGAACTTTATCCGTCGTGGTGGTGATGGAAACATTGAAGAGCCTATGGTGGATGCTGTTATTTTCCGTCAGAATACCGAAGGCCTATACGGTGGTGTGGAGTGGTCCAATCCTGAAGACCAGGTGTACAATGCCCTGATGACCCACCCGAAATTTAAAAAGAATTTTGGTGAAACACCTCGTGAAGAAATTTCTGTATCCACGCGTATTTTTACCAAAAAAGCTACCGAGCGCATCCTGCGTGCCGCTTTTGAGTATGCAAAAGAATTTGGTTATGAGTCAGTAACCGTTTGCGAAAAACCAAACGTTATCCGTGAAACTTCCGGTATGATGTACAAAATGGCTCAGGAAATTCAGAAAAAAGATTATCCGGATATCTGGGTGAAAAATACCAACATTGATGCTCAGATGATGTGGATGACCAAAAATCCCGAAGATTATGGCGTAATCGTTGCCGGAAATATGTTTGGCGATATCGTTTCCGATGGTTTTGCCGGTCTGATTGGTGGCCTTGGTTTTGCATGTTCAGCCCAGTTTAATCCCGATAGTGGCATTGGTGTGTTTGAACCCACACATGGTTCTGCCCCTAAATACGCTAATTACGAAACGTCCATCGTTAACCCGGTGGCTATGGTTGAATCAGCTTGCATGATGCTCGACTTCATCAAAGAATATGACATTGCGAAAAAAGTTCGCAATGCCGTTGCTAAAGTTATTGAAGAAGGTGACGTGCGTACTTACGATATGATGAAAATGCGTGGTAAACCCGATGTGATTAAAAATGGTGCTGCTTCTACTGAAGAAATGGCTGATGCCATCATTGCAAAACTGAAATAATAGATAACCATTTATTTTTCTTAAGCCGCCTCCTAATCCGGGGCGGTTTTTATTTTTATGCGTGGCGGACAAGCGTGCCTTCATAGTTCACTTTGGATTATGAAACGTGAAACATTACCTTAGTCAATTGATTAATGCTTTAGCCTATGTTACTTAAAATTACCATAATCATTGCGGTTATATTTCAGGTGATTGCTGCAGGACAGGCCATGCGGCTCACAAAGCGGACAAAATACAACTTTTCCTGGATCATGATAACCATCGGGATTGCTGCTTTGCTGGTGCGTCGTGTGGTCGAGTTTCTTCCACTTGTCAGTGATTTTCAGCCTCAGGATTTTCGGTTGCTTTACATTTGGGTAGGTGTTTTGTCATCTGTTTTTCTTGCACTTGGACTGTTGCTTATCCGGCAGATATTTAATTATATGGATCGTATGGAAGCTGAACGCCGGAAGGCAGAAAAACAGATTTTATCTTCGGTAATTGCTGCTGAAGAATCCGAACGTAAACGCCTCGCACGTGAGCTACATGATGGCCTCGGACCGCTTATGTCAGGAATCCGGATGTCTGTATCTGCTTTGGAGCAGCAGGTAAAGGATGAAAAACAAAAAGAAATAGCCGGAAATGCCAACAAACTGATTCAGGAAGCTCTGAAATCCGTCAAGGATATATCCACAAACCTGAGCCCCCATATGCTTGAGAATTTCGGACTGGAACAGGCACTGAAAAATTTTATCAATAAAATTAATGCTTCAGGCGACCTGACAGCCATTCTCAACACTGATTTTAAAGAAACCAGCCTTGCCGGAAAGGCAGAAACAATTCTATACCGTGTGATCTGCGAAATGCTTACCAATACCCTGAAACATGCAAGAGCGAAACGGGCATGGATAAACATACATCAGACCGAAAATGCCATTCTTGTTGATTATCAGGATAACGGACAGGGTTTTAACGTAGAAGATGTTATTCAGAACAAGCAGGGCATGGGGATTTCTAACATATACTCCCGCATCGCTTCTCTGAATGGTAGTGTGGATATCAAAGCCTCTACGGAAAATGGTACAAATGTGAAAATTTATATACCTTTGGAGTATGGCTACGAAAAATGACATAAAAGTAATGCTGGTGGATGACCATACCTTGTTCCGTAATGGCTTAAAAACACTCTTGTCAGGTATGGACGGGGTCAGTGTTCTTGCAGAAGCAGCCAATGGTGAAGAGTTTTTGCATCAGCTCGAAGCAGCCCTTCCCGATATTGTTCTGCTTGACATCGCCATGCCTGTTATGGATGGCGTTGAGGCTGCCACCATGGCGTTAAAACAATACCCTGAACTGAAAATTATCACCCTCTCAATGTATGGGGATGAAGCATATTATAACAAAATGGTTGAGGCTGGTGTGCGTGGGTTTATACTCAAAGATTCTGACATCCGCGAGGTCGAAACTGCGATCAAAACCGTTTTCGATGGCCGCACTTATTTTTCCCAGGAATTGCTCCAGGCATTGCTGGCTGGTCTTCGTACTGAGCCAGGCATTGAAAAATACGATTTATCTGAACGCGAAATCGAAGTCATCCAGCAGGTATGTGACGGAAAATCAAATATGGAAATAGCGGATGACATGTGCATCAGTAAGCGCACGGTGGAAAAGCACAGGGCCAATATTATGGAAAAAACCCATTGTAAAAACACCGCCAGTCTGGTGATATTTGCCGTTAAAAACAACCTATATGAAGTTAGGTGATTCACAGCTTTTATTTTCTGTATTTTCCATCTTATTCAGCCTTTGCAGCATGCTTGCAGATGCACAATCCATTGTTCCTTCTTTCAGGATGACAGAGTGGCAGCAGGCAGGTTTGAAATCCTCTCTGCCCGTTCCGGACACCAGCATCCTGCTGACTGACCTGGGTGCCATTCCCAACGATGCTTTGCCCGATGACGATGCCTTTCAGCTTGCACTGGATCTTGCCCCGGGTCAACATGCAGAAATATACATACCCGCAGGCGAATACCTGCTTACACAGCCACTCGAACTGAATACAGGAACACGATTGATTGGCACTCACGCCGACAGCGTTGTTTTGTCTTTTAATCTGTCGGTAGCTGATGACCTGATTAGTGCCGCTGGCTCCCTAACCGCGGATACACTGCCTGTGGCCGAAGCGGATGTCCATGATAGCCTTCTGATCTGCCAGACAAGCCATGATGTTCAGCCGGGTGAGCATTTTTTTCTTAACAGGCATGCAGAGGGGCTGGTAACCTCCGATTGGGCATTAAACAGCATGGGGCAAATTGTTGCCATAAAGCAGGTTATTGGCGATAGCCTCCTCCTGGAACACCCACTGCGGCATACATACCCCGATTCCGTTCAGCCCGTCGTAATCCGGATTGATCCGGTAGAAAATGTACAGATTTCAAAGCTGACAGTCCGGCGCATAGACAGTCACGACCAACAGGCCTCCAATATTGCCTTCAATTATGCTTACAATGCTCAGGTGCATGCCATTATAAGCGAGGATTGCATCTTTTCACACCTCAGCTTAAGACATTCAGATCATGTGCTTGTGGAAGGATCGTATTTTCACCATGCTCACGATTACGGAGGTGGTGGCCGGGGATATGGCACGGAAATATCCTTTGCGACAGGAAATTGCCTGGTGGTAAACAACGTTTTCGAACACCTCAGGCACTCTATGCTGATGCAGGCCTGTGCCAATGGAAATGTTTTTGCATATAATTATTCCCTGGATCCTTACTGGGATGAGGATTTTTTGCCCTCGGGTTCCGCCGGAGACATGGTGCTGCACGGAAATTACCCGTATCGCAATCTCTTTGAAGGGAATGTTGCCCAAAATCTGGTGATTGATGATTCCCACGGTATCAACGGGCCCAATAATGCTTTTTTACGAAACCGTCTTGAAACATATGGCATTTTTATGAATGCTTCTCCGGCAACCGATTCGGTAATTTTTGCCGGTAATGAGATTACAGACAACGGGATGCTGACCGGGATGTATAGCCTTAGCGGAAGCGGACATATTGAATACGCAAACCTGCAATACGATGCATGGCATCCTGCCGGCAGCGATGAACTGGACGTGCAGTCATGGTACAGAGAAACAGCGCCCTGTTATTACCCACAGGTCGGTGTGCCGTGGCCTTTTTGTGGTCCGCCGTATCCATTAGACACTTATAAAAATCCGGCGCAACTCAGGTATGAAGCGGGGCAAATGGTTTTTGATACCTGTAGCACGGCAACTTCAAACCCGCTTAAGCAAAAATGGGATGTTAGTGTTTTTCCAAACCCGGCTTCCCATACCCTGCACATT
>CAYQMB010000130.1:0-6908 GCA_964418565.1 uncultured Bacteroidales bacterium
AACACCAAACTATTTGCGGTCCCTGTCATATCCAAACGGCCGTCAATGGTGACTTTGTCCGCTCCATTCAGGGTGACAAGTGAAGTTGCAATATTTCCTGAAATTGTGCGAGTTCCGCCGGTTGGATAGATTGTAACAGTGTAATTACTGTTTCCTGCGCAATCAACCCATTCATTCAGACTGGCTTCGGCAGTTTCTGTGATGTCTGATATAACTTCGAGGTAGGTGTGTCCTGACAGCCCATTTGCATTTATTGCATCAAAAGCGTCTTTTAAAGTAGCATAATCACCAGCTGTTCCAACTGTATAAGTTCCGCCAAGACCAGATCCAATTTCACTAAGAGTAGCAGTAGCAGTAGTTTGCGTATCGCATGTACCGGTAACAACGCATCGGTAATCATAACCGTCAAGACCTGTTACATCACTAATAACCAGATCCATACTGTTGGCTCCTGAGTATACTCCACCATTGGTGATGTCTGCAAACCCACCACCATTATCTTCTTGCCATTGGTAAGTTAAACCTGCACCTGTCGCTGTAACAGAAAAGGTGAGTGATGATCCTGCGCAACCGTATTGGTCCTCAGGTTCTTCAATGAAAATTATTTCATCAAGTACATTCACAGTGATTTCAGAACAAGCACTGCTGCAGCCTGTTCCCGAATCGTAAGCTTTTGCGTAATACGTTGTAGTGCTTGTTGGGGTAACCGGATTAGTTTCAGATGTACCATTGCACGAAACTGAGTACCACTCAAGCACACCGCTCGAAACGGTTCCTCCAAGGGTAACGGATTCGCCCGAACAAATCATGTCATCACTTTTTGTTAAGTCAGTTGGTGCATCGGGAGAAGAATTTATTGTAAAAGATGGACCTGTGGCTGTTCCGCAGGGATTTGTTACAGAAACAGTGCCTGTTGTAGCCGCTGCAGGTAATGTAGCAGAAATTGTCGTGGAATTTGTAACCGAAAACAAAGCACTCGTACCGTTAAAAGCAACAGAAGTTGCTCCTGAAAAGTTTGTTCCCGTAATTGTTATTGTTTCACCTGAACCACTACAAGCACTGCTTGGTGAATAACTTGTTATTGTTGGTGTTCCTGCTGCTATAGTAATTACAGCGCTGCCTGTCATTGCCGTTGCACAATAACCACCATCAGTAGTTGTCTCAACCGTATATGTCCCAGAAGTTGTAAATGGCCCCCAACTTAAACCAGAACCTGTTCCGGAAATTGTTCCACCAACAGCAGAACCGTCTCTGTAAAGCTGATATGTTACACCGGATTGCGAACCACTCAGTGTGATGTTAAACCCTGAGCCTCCTGTACATTCAGAGCCTCCGCCGCCTACTGTGTATAGGGTTGGGGATGTGCATGTAACTACGGTATAAGTTAGGGTTACCAGGCCAGGTGCACCAGCTCCTCCGATTTTATTCTGATTTCCATTAGGGCCTTGGCCGCCACCGCCACCGCCACCATATGTATTTCCAGGACTTCCGTCAGTACCTGCTGACAATCCCCCTGAGCCTCCATCTCCGCCTCCCACACTTGTTCCAGTGCCTGCTGTACCATCGCCACCATCGCCGCCAGCACCAGTGCTACCGGCACCACCACCGCCACCGCCACCATTGGAAGAGGCAGTTCCACCAGTACCACCTGCATAACGTGTTGTACCAGTAGATGCAGCAATGGTTCCACCAGCTCCACCAGTTGCCGTGTTTTTTGCAACACCTGTACCACCAGCTGCTATAACACTTGACTCGAATGAAGAATTTCCACCATTATTAGCATTAATTAAATCAGCGGCACCACCAGCTCCAACAGTAATAGAATAATCATTTCCTGGAACTACGGTAATTGTACTGGATGCATATGCACCACCACCTCCACCACCTGCTTCACTTTGTTTCCCTGCTGCACCACCATTGCCACCAGCACCCCAGCATTCTACAGTAACGCTAGTTACTCCAGTAGGACATGTCCATGTGCCTGATGAGGTAAAGGTTTCGGTAGTTTGAGCAGAAGCTGCAAATGGCATGAATAAAATCAGGCCTGCAATGGCAAAAAAGCCTGCCAATATGTTTCTTATGTTGTATTTAGCGTTATATTTCATAATTTCCTTGCTAAATTTATTTTAATCTGGTTTTTTAGATTCGTACAGGAAACGATCAGTTCTACGGAGTTGGGGCAGCCCCCACTCCGGCATCAATGTAACATCTGACGATATTGTAATCTGAGCATGAACTGCCCAGTTTGATTCCGTAGTTGTCCAGACCGGCTCCGGCAGTGTGTGCTGCTACGTTTGGCGAACCCGGCATCTCTATTCTTAAGTTTTGGATTCTGAATTCCTCGGCACTACCTTCGACTTTAAAGGCAGAACAAGCTGTTGCATCATCTGCATCGGCTCCACTGCTTCGGCGAATGGTGGTTGAATTTGAACCACCGCTCATATCGCTGCTTTTTTTGGTAAAATCTGAGCTGTATCCTCCTTCAATGGTAATGTAACTAGGTACCGTCTGATAATTTGTCAAATCATATACCCCCACCATCATTTTTATGGTTGTGTTTGTACATCTGGCTTCTGAAACTGCATTTGCCAAACTGGTTGGGGAGCCTTTTGTAAATCCGGTTCCACTTCCGGATGGTGAGACGTAAAGTACATCGCAACTGTTACCGCCTGAGCCTCCTCCGGCCAGTGTTATGGTGCTTTCAGCCGTATTAAAACTGGCGCACCCGTTTGCTGTGGTTGAAGAAACAGTATAGGTTCCCTCCGCCCCGACATCAATGCTTTGGGTAGTTTCACCCGTTGACCATGAATAGCTGCAGGTTGAGCACGAGCTGCCATTGATGCTTGTGGATGCTGTCAGGGTAATATCGCTGTCAAGATCGCAAACGGTTTTGCTGGCGGGATCAATGCTGACCACGATATTGCCTTCAACAGTGACGGTTTCCTGTGCTTCACGTGTGCATCCGCCCCATGTTGCAGAAACTGTATAGGTTGTAGTAATGGAGGGTGTTAATCCGGAAAACACTCCACCGGTATTGTTGGTAGCACCTCCGGGATTCAGCGTATATGTTACGCTGTTATCGGCACCATCAGCATCCAGAGAGATGCTTTCGCCTCCGCAAATGGCAGTGCTGCTGGCCGTAAGGCTCAACTCAGCGAGATAATCCACGGATACGGGTCCGCTTTGAATCACATTACCGCATTTATCAGCAATGGTAGCACCCGGGTTCACATCAATTTCATACTGGCCGGTAGTCAGGCTGCCGTCGTGTTTAATGACCAGGGTGTTGGTCAGTTCTGAAGACGTGCAGTCACCACCGGTAATGTATTCAATTGCCGTACTGAAATCAGTACTTGTGGTGGTGTTTGTCAGAGAAAGATCACCCTGTCCGATGCTCAGGCATTCTACGGGTTCATTCATCTGGATAACGAAGGTACTGTCATCGCAGGAAACGCTGGCGGATTCCATATGGGGATATTCACCATCGCCGTTTGCGGGATCATCCACAATGGAAGCAGATCCTGTAAATGTCAGCGTATAACCTGTTGCATCGGCTGTGTAATTATCCACAATCAAAGCATAATTGGTTCCTGCTGTCACGTCTATGGATGGCATTAGCGGAGCACCTGCAGCGCCCTCGCTACGAGGTGTAGTATTATCCACCGTTCCGTCGGTTCCTGTATTTCCCAGGGTACCGGAATAATTGCATAAAACGGGAGTACTACCGGCAATGTTTTCACATCCGCCGATATCCGTGAGGTTGTATAGTGCCCAGTCGTAGTCTTTTTCGGTTTCCAGCAAAAACTGCATATCCCCAGTGGATTGTGGCGTAAACACATACCACACGGAGTTGGTTTCGCCACCCGCAAGGCAGGTTTCACCAGCCACAAGATCAGGGATATCACCATCACCTGTATAAGAATTATCCTGCGTATAGACAGCTTCGCAAACGGGGATAGCACCGGCACAATCCTGTTCGGGACCAGTAATAAGAGGGGGTGCAATTTGCTCTTCGCCACAAATATCAAAATTGGAAATATTGTTTCCTACCCCGGGCTGAGTTGCAATCATAACATAATAGGTTACACCACTTTGTAAATTGTAAAAAGACTGTGTCACCGAACCTGAGGCGGAATATGGTGTAAACGTACAAAAAGCAGATTCAACAGTTGGGCTGCTACAGTCACCACTCAGCAACATGAAATACAACTGCCGGTCAAATTCAACAAAGTCACTCAGGGTAACCTATACCATGTCATTCGTACCACTGACGGTAAATTCATAAAAAACGGAAGGACTTCCATTGGGAATACATCCTCCGAAATAATCAGCAGTAGCCTGTAAATTGTTATTATCCTGCAAACATGACCCGTCGGTAGGTAAAGCAGATGCGCTACAGATATCATCATTTGGCGGTGCGGCCCTTGAACCTGAAACCCCACTATCTGTTGGGGCATATCCAAAATCACAACCTTTAAGAAAAACCTTATCCCGCTCGTTCACACTGTCTTCTGTATGCATGAGTGATAACTCCTGGCGCGATTCCGGTTCTACGAATGACTCGCTAACCGGTAATGCACTTTCGGTTTTTGCTTTTCTACGGAACATTCGCTGCTGATCAGCTTGCTGATTGGGTTCCCGCTTTGTTTGTACTGAATGACTTTTATCAGCTTTTCCCGTTCCGTTCTTTTTTTCGCTCTCTATTTTCTGAGCATGCAAACCAGTTGAAATAAGCAAAACTGCAAACGCAGTATACAATAATTTTAACCTCATATCCCCAATCTTTAATAATTTGGCCTACTTTAATTTATTTACAGGTATTTTATTCCCCTAAAAAACCTAAATTAAACAATCTCTCAATAAAGATACGTATTAAGAGCAAGAAGGATGCTACGAGGCTGTTTTATTATACTTTCGACACACCGAACAATGGCTCATCTGGTAGAGTTGCACTTTAACCGGGCGGTATAATACGTTCTAATTATGGGAAGGAGGCTTCGATACATGTTCACATATCACAAAATACTGGCATGATACCACGTACAAAGAAAGCCCCCTGTATAAAAACAGAGGGCTGCTGCAATGACGCCAAGGCATGGTTAATATTATACTTTTTATAATTAAATGTAATAGTTTCGCAGCTACATCTTTATTATTTTTTGGGTTTGAACGGCTGTTTTCGAAACAATTTTTAAATAATACGTGCCAGGCTTGAGCTTATTGACATCTTTCAGGTTATACCTTAAGGAGTGGAGCGGAATTTCCCGTTGGATCACAGTTTTTCCAGGCATATCGGAAATGCTGAGTTTGTAGGGCTGCTCTGTAGGCTCATCAAAGACAATATAAAGCTTTTCTTTAAACGGGTTTGGAGAGATATAAAACTCACCCATATCCTGAGCACAGGAGACAAACACAACATCCGACAAGGATGATTTTCCATCAAAATCTGTCTGTTTAAGCTTGTAATACATACGTTCGGCCGGCGGATTTTCATCTGTGTAGATGTATTCGTGAGTTTGCATGCTATTGCCCATGCCCTGAACTGTTGCAAATGGTTTAAACGTTTCTCCATCTGTACTTCTTAACAAGGTGAAATAATCGTTATTTATTTCAGAAGCGGTTTCCCAGTGAAGCTCAACGGTTTTGTCATGGCAATATGCACTGAAGCGGACTAGCTCAACCGGCAGGATGGTATTATCCTTACCGATACCGAATTCTGAAAAAGCGGTAATGCCGCTGCGTTTGGCAAACCCATCATTAACAAGACGACCCGGAGAGCCATCTGCGGGAATGGTACCGGCAGCTTCGCCCACCCAGTCGGCAGCATCTGTTGATCCTGTAGGGCGTTTGAGGACAGCAAACTGGTTATCGAGGAGGCCGGCAAAACCATCACCAATGGGGTTCCCATCCACATCATAACCCTGGCCGTCGTCGAAATACAAACTAACATCATAGGATCCACCCGATGGTGATGCATCCGGATTAAGTCGCCAAATTCCTTCTGAAGCCACCTCCTGATAAATCACACTACCATCAAGTGCCTGTGAGGTATTGAGGCTACCGGAATTACCAAATGTCGCTAAGAACTCTGCATCCATATAATTTATTCCTGTAAGGCCATTATTGTTCAACTTCAGCAACCTGTAGGCCGATGCTGTACCGACAGGAAAATTGTAAGTACCGGATGATCCGAGGTATCTTCTCAGATCGGTATTGATGTATGAATTGGTATTACCACTAGTAACAGAAGCCGGATCGGTATTATTCACAATCACCCTGTAGGCATCTGTTTCAATAACACCTTGATTAAATGACATCATGCCCGTTGTACCGATTTCCATGGTATTGTTCAATAAAACACCGTCAGCCGTGTTATTAATGGTAACATCATTCAATATAAGGCTACCTCCGGGGTTGTATAATTGCTGTGCTGATCCGTTAAAGGTCAGTTTTCCAGAGGTGCCAATGCCGGTAAAAGTACCGCTAAATGGCACAAAATCGCCTCCTATGATCACATTGTGCCCATCTGTATTAATAACACTGGTAGCATTAGCTGTTGTCAGATCACCAGCTATTTCAATGTCCTGCATAAAAATTACCGTACCACCAGCTTTATCAATACTTAGGTTCCCGAGGGCATTAGCGCCGGTCAGGCTTCCGTTGATTTCATGTGAATTGCTGGCATGATTCATTAAAATGGTAGATGTCGGATCCGCATTGAGTGAACCAGAATTGTTGAAATTTTCACATACCGTCAGGCTTTCACCTGGTTCAATGGTAAGACTTGCTCCGGCTTCAATGGTTATGTTTGCACATTCAGCTGCATCTACATTTGGACCAATAACAGGCTGATTAGCCGGTCCATTAACAATGATGGCATCCACACCACATGACGGGATAGCACAACC
>CAYQMB010000131.1:0-4125 GCA_964418565.1 uncultured Bacteroidales bacterium
GTCTTTACCTCTCAATCTCCGGCGGACAAGTCTGCAACGACACCATAATTGCTCCTACATCTGCAATGTTTGCGTTAATCAGCATGCGCTCCAGTAGTGAAACGGCATGAGAATAGCTCGGACCACGAAGGTGAATCCGTCTGGGTTTATCGCTTCCATCAGAGACCATGTAATAGCCATATTCTCCACGGGATGATTCTGACTTAACGTATGTCTGGCCGGCAGGTATTTTCCAGTGTAACACGTTGGGCGTTTTTGCCCTGACATCTCCTTTATCAGGTATCTTGGCCAGTATCTGCCGAATAAGATCAACAGTTACCTGAATATCCATCCAGCGGATGCGGGACCTGGTGTAAATATCTGAATCATGCAACACCGGTACTTCCCAGTCGAGCTGATCGTAAAACAGGTAGGGGCTGTCTTTTCTTACATCGCGCTTATAGCCTGCAGCCCGTGCATTGGGGCCGACAATGCCAAACTCATCCACCCAGGATGGATCAAGATAACCTGTACCCACCGCACGTTTTTTAAACACGGCATTGCTATATAAGACATTGTCAATTCGATGCACAAAATCATCAATTTCTTTGAGATTTTCTTCCAGTCTTGCAGCAAATCCATCAGGCAGGCCGCCACGCACGCCACCAGGCAGGATGTACATGTGGTAAATTCGGCCACCAGTGAGTTCCTCAAAGCGGTCGAGGATCAGATCACGCAGGTACATTCCCCACTGCACGCCAATGCCAAGTCCCATCGTACCTCCCTGACCGGGAACAACCCTCAGCAACATCTGCAGACGCGACATTTCCAGTGCCAGCATACGCAGCCATTTGGCTCTATCCGGAGCCTCAATGCCAGATAACTTTTCTGTGGCAGCTGCCATACAGTATTCGTTGCTGTCGGCTTCGGGCACGCACATACGTATGCAGGTAGGAAAACACTGCATGTATTTTCTTCGCTCAAACAATTTTTCAAATCCACGGTGCAGGTATCCCACATGCGTTTTGGCATCCACAATTTCATCGCCTGTAATGGTGAGCTCAAGCGACATGTTACCGGTTACACCGGGGTGATTTGGACCCTGCCATATTTTGACAAACTTCCCGGATGACAGATCAATTTCCGGTTTTCCGTCTGGTCCGTGAGCAGGGTATTTGCTTCTGTCTGGGTTTAAATTGAACAGTTTATTCTTCATCCGGATACATTTTTTGTTTCATATGTTCTTGAGGATCTTTGCTTTCAGGGCGTGGCCTGGGGAAGTAAGTTTCCTCTGAATATTTTTTTGTGTCAAAATCTCTTCGCATGGGCGGCATTTCGTCCCAGCCTTCCAGAATAAAACTTTCATCCACGCGAGGACTCCCGGGAAAATCTATACCGTACATTTCCTTAATCTCCCGCGGAAAGGTCGCAATATGCTGCCAGAGGTGATGTGCCGTTTCCATTTCAGCATTGTCACGGGGTATATAGCAGCGTATGGCCAGGTCTGCATGCTTTTCATGATTTGTCAGTAAATAGTTGAGCTGAAATTCACCATCTTCAATCCAGTCAACCACTGTCAGCAATACAAAATGTGTGAAGCCCAATTGATGCTTCATCAGCGAAAGCACCGGAACCACATCGTTTTTCTCCACATGCACCCAGGACAGGTTGTCCGGATCATGCTTTGAGCCGATGGCGTTGAATTGTTTTTTTATGATATCTATTGTTTCTTTCATAATGTCTTGAATTTTATATTACCAGTTGTAATCCGGCATATTCCAGTCTTTTATGATTTGTTTCTGATTTATTTTGTAAAAATCAAAATTTTCAGCGTATTCGTTTGCTCCCTCGGCTTTGCCTTCTTTGATGCGTTGTTTGAGTTTGTTAAAACCGGCAATAAGTGCTTCGGGACGTGGCATACAGCCTGCAATGTACACATCCACCGGCAGGTATTTATCCACCCGGTTGATGGTGTTGTATGAATCGAAATACATGCCACCATTGATGGTGCAACTGCCAAGCGCTACAACGTATTTTGGGTTTTGCATTTGCTCATAGGAGCGTATCGCCCGTTTGAGTGTCTTCACCGAAAGGTAACCTGAAATGATGAGTACATTCGACTGGCGTGGTGTCGGTCGCATGGCGATACCGAAGCGGAACGCATCAAATTTGGGTGTGGTAAGCGGTGGCATTTCAATGGAGCCACAGCCTGTGCCAAAGCCCAGTATCCACAGGGATTCAGAACGAGCCCAGTTGAGAAACTTTTCAATCACTCTGCTGCGGGGATCGTGTGACTCAGGCCTGTCGTGGATGAAATAATCTTTCATCGGATCGATTTCAATCATCTCCCCATCCGGCGTTTTTACCACGCGTTTTTCGTCGTAAGGCTTTTTGAACTTGTCCTGTTTGTTGTCAGGTGTTTTGTCCATATGTTTATCGTTTCTTTCTTCAGCCATAATTTACATAATTAAGATGACGGCAATGATGCCCAGTATTAATGGTACTCCCAGGAAAAACCGAACGGATTGCTCGATTCTGAATCGTGGAAACACCACACCGACAAATACGGTAATAAAATAAATGAAAAAGGTCTTTACAATCAGCTCCAGCCAGTTGTTTGCACCTCCAAAGAGCAGGTTCATGAACAATACAGCTTCTGTTATATGCAAAATGGCCGCATTTGTTCTCAGTACGCCCAGGTAAGAGGCGTGGTACTCGGTTGGAGGGCCAATGGGTATTTCTGTTGGTGCTTTCACAAGATCAAAAGGAGAGTGCATGAATATCCCAAGCATGGAAAGCAATAAAGCTGCCGAAGCGATGGGATTTGTCATGATGGTCCAGTTGGCAATTCCGCCCTGTTGGGCTGCTACAATTTCGGTCAGGCTCAGGGTGTCGTATTGCACAGCCAGAGCTATGATTCCCAGTGTAAAGGGCAATTCTACGGCCGTGTATTGTGATAAACCCCGGCTAACACCAATGGCAGAGTAGGGGTGGCCGCCTTCTCCTGCTCCCAGTGCCATGCCCAGCATCCCGAAAAACTTGAAATACAGGATGAGGATTAAGTCGCCGGCAAAGGAAAAATTGCTCCAGTGCGGATTATCGAAAATCAGGGGCATAAATAAGAACAAGCCTACACCTCCGCCAAGCCGGAAAACAGGGCCCAGGTAAAACATCACACCATGGGAAATCTGCGAGCGGGTACCATACAGTTTAAACAAATTAATCCAGGGCTGATACCATCGGATACCAATGCGTTTGCCAACCCGTGCCACAATTTTGCGTATCAGGGCAGTTTTGAGCATTCCCCAGTTAAGGACAATGAACAAGCCCAGAAAAGTCCATAATAATTTTGCAACTATATTTTCCATCAGATACCAAAGTTTATTATCATAAATACAATTACTGTGTAAGCCACAATATGAATGAGGTAGCTCTGTGCATTACCGGAGTATATCCGCCGCATCCAGTCACCAACATCATGGAAAAATCCATCTATACTGCGCCAGATATTGGTGATTCCGGGAGCCGCAAGAAAGCCCATGGCCTTATTGTACCCGGCAAACATGTTGTAAGCCATATGTGTGGTTTCCGGTCTTTCGGGACGTTCTGCAGCGTAAACAATGTTGAATTGTCCCACTTTTTTGGCTTTGCGGCTTGTCAGAAGCAACCAGCCGGTTATTATGGCAAACATAATCATGATGATAACACCTACCTGCCAGCCATTCCAGTAGCCAAGAGAGGTCAGTGCTGTACCGCCATTCCAGTCAAGTGTGTTGGACGGGAAAAATCCGGAAATCATATTGCCGAGAGGTTGCAGTACAAGTTCTGGTTTGAATGAAAATACCATGATTCCGGCCATCAGAATGAACATGGGGATAAGATACGAGACCGGTGCTTCTTTCACTTTCCGGTGTTGATCTTTAATATGGCCCAGGAATACTGAGTAAAGAATTCGGAAACTATACAGGAAAGCAATAATCCCCGCTCCGAAAATGATGGTTCCCTGCAGGTACCAGCCTTTCATGATAACTGCGTTATAAAACAGCCATTTTCCGGCAAATCCTGCAAGTGGCGGAATTCCTGCCAGTGTGATGATGGCAAATAATACCGCAATAAAGGTCAGGGGCATTTTTTTGATCAAACCAC
>CAYQMB010000131.1:4135-6859 GCA_964418565.1 uncultured Bacteroidales bacterium
TGTGTGCCTGTGCGGATGACCACAGCGCCAATACCCATAAAGAGAATGGCTTTATATGAGGCATGTCCGGCAACGTATGTCAGTCCGGCGAGCCAACCCAGATGCGTCATCATGGAGAAGGCAAACAAGATGTAACCCAACTGTCCGATACTGGAATAGGCAAGCAGTTTTTTGGCATCTTCCTGAAACGAAGCTGCCAGGTTTCCAACCAATGCTGATAGAGCACCAAGCCATCCGAGTGCAATCACTAAGGGATGCCCGCCGGCCGCTTCAGCTCCCATGCCAATAAAGAGCAGCAGAAGTCCGAAGACACCGGCTTTCAGCAGAATAGCTGATACCATTGGTGAAACATCTGATTCAGCTTCAGCATGTGCGCCGGGTAGCCAGATGTGTAATCCAAGCGCAGCCGTTTTGGTCATAAAGCCAATCGCCAGCAGAATTGCAGTGAGACCAGGCAGGTATGTCATATTCGCCAGTACATCCAGCCCGATGCCGGGATTTCCGGCTTGTGCAAATCCAAATCCCGCCAGCATGGCAAAAGCGCCGCCAAGAGAAAATATCATGTATGAAAAAGCATGTTTTATGGAGCGTTTTCCGCGGATGATCAACAAGTAGGAGCCGAGTGTCATGATCTCCCAGGCAATGAAAAACTGCAGGAGGTCGGTAGCTGTTATCAGCATGCCCAGACCTGCATACATCATCACGGCAGCAGGATAAAACCCAACACGTTTGCCTTTCTGTCTGAAACCCGGTATCATTGTCAGAATGCCTCCAACGAGGAAAATCAGTGCAAAAAAGAATCTGAGATTATCCTCACCAAGGTATTGGTCTGTGAGCAGCCAGGTGTATGCACCCATTCCGCCAATTGCGATGATGTTTTTCAGGATGGCGGGCAAAAATTCCAGAACAAACATAAGTGCAACAAATGCCAGTGGCAGGTATTGCACCATGCTGTCGGGATAATAATGATTGAGATAAAAGTAAACGCTGGTTAGTAATATGCCGGCAAAGAGGTATACCGGAATAAGTTTATGTGCTTTTTGTTCAGTATGTTCTTCTGATTTGATTTTCAGGCTGTAGCCAACCCAGCGGAAAAGGTATACGGCTTCCAGCAGTGATCCCAGCAGAATAACAGCGATCCACCATGCGTATCCGCTGCTGGCAAGCTGCATTACCATTTCCCATTTTCCAAAAAAGGAGGGGAAAGGTGGAAATCCGGTAAGGGCAACAATAAAAAGCACAAAGACAACCAGTAAAATGGGGGTGTTGCGCAATTTCCCCCAGCCTTTGAGCTCATCTGTTTTTAACATGCCTCTGAGCCAGAACAATCCGGCTTTAGCCAGAAAATGGGTAAGCAAAATGCTGAATCCGATTAGCAGGGTTTTATCGCCAAGTGCCGGTTGCAATCCGATTACCATCATAACAAGGCCTGTCTGGGCGATGGATGAATAACCAAGCATACGTCCGGCATGCTTTTGTTTGAGCCCCATAAGGTTGGATGCCAGAAAGCTGATGCCGCCCAGCACGGCTATTACGATCAGACCGTTTTCACCCATCAGGGGAGCAAGTTTGTACAATACATACAGCGAGGCCGTTGCTGATGCAGCGCTGAGCAAAGAACCAACAACCGGATGTGTGCCTTCGTATATATCCAGTGCCCAGCCATTGGCGGGAAAGGGTTTGAGCTCCATGATCAATGGCAGAATAATCAGATACACGGCTGCTGTACCGGCTTTAATTGCGGTGAGGTTAGCAGTTAGCAGGTCGTTGATGTAAAGTGATTCACCATGATAATACACCATGATAATCCCAACCAGCAAGAGGGCAGAGATCAAGGCCGTGGCAATCAGGTATTTGAAGCCCGCCTGTACGGATTTGCTTTCTTTTGTCGCCAGTGCCATGCCTGCCATCGCAATGCTTGCAATTTCGAGGAATACAAAAAGGTTAAAGATGTCCCGTGTCATCACGATGACATTCAGGCCCATGATGAGCAGCAAATAGGTGATCATCAGGTGGATTCCGTATTTTTTAAGCTGATCGGCAAAATAAACCGCTCCAAGGAAGCCAACGAGGTTAATCATTGTGGTAATAACAGCTTCTGAAAGTCCCATTTGCAGGCTGATGGAAAAGGGAGGTTTCAAACCTGCTGTAAACACTTCTGTGCTGCTTTGTCCGTTGAAAATAAATCCGGTAAGCCACTGAGCTGAAATAAACCCTATTGCTGCCAGAGCTGCATAGAATAATCCTGTGGCGATTCCGGCACTTTTTTTACCAAAAAAACCAATGCTAAAGGCTATGCCCAGTGCTATTGCTACAATATAAATTGGTGCTACCATTTCAGTGATTTAAAGTTTGAAACATTCAGTGAATTGTTGTCTTTGGCCATTTTTACGACAAAGGTGAGCATGAGGGCTGTAATTCCCAGTCCGATTACAATGGCGGTAAGCACCATGGCTTGCGGAATGGGATCAACTACCTTGTTGGCAGCTTCGGATGCATTGACAGCATCATCAATGATGGGAGCCGTGCGGTTTTTAATGTGTCCGATGCTAACCATCAGAATGTGTATGCCCGTATCAACCAGGGTGAAACCAATGACAATTTTAATGAGGTTTTTCTGGGTGACAAGTCCCCAGATTCCCATCAGCATTAACAGAATGCCTGTGCCTAATGTAATGTATTCCAGTGTTATCATTCTGATTCGTTTTTGGGTGCGTATTTAAG
>CAYQMB010000132.1:0-2891 GCA_964418565.1 uncultured Bacteroidales bacterium
AGTTGCTATGAGCAGTACGCAAAATAGGGGTTGCTTTTATGTCCCGTTAGGGACAAAATGTCGGTAAACCCGGACAAGGAACGCAGTCCGGGTGTATGGCAACGTACTCACAAGCTTTTGGCATGGGTTTTTGCATTGCTTCGCCGCATAAAATCATGCCAAAAGCGATTCCTCTGAACACATCCTTCTTACCGACATATTGTCCCTAACGGGACAGGCTAAATCAGGCGGGCTTGTTGGTTATGGGAGCCACTGGCTGCAGCACTAAACTTAGGTTTTATTCGATGCTGTCGCAGGTTTGTAACTCGCGTTTTGAGAACGCAATACTACAAGCCGACATACTATTTTACACAGCATGCCGTTGGGTTTTAAGAATACATTAAGATAATAATTCGTAAATTGATCCGATTTTTGTTCTTTTGAATTTTTAAAATGAAACAAGGATATATCTACATATTGCTGTTTTGTGTTTTTGCTTTGGGAAATACTGCATCTGCACAGAAAGACAGCATTAAGCTGAAAAACCAAATCAGCCTTTCCGGTGGGGTATACAACAACACTATTTTTCGGTTTGAGCCGTTAGACGGAGCCGGTTATTATGCGGATGGCCCTGCAGTACGCTACGGCCTGAACTTTGAGCTCCCCATGGATGATCAATTGTGGATGAGCTTTGGCCTGCATTACTTAAAAGCACGAAATGTTTACCACTCACCCATACTGGAAAACGAAGATGAATACATGCTGGACCATGTTTCTGATATTATCTACCTTCCTGTCACCTGGCGATACGATTTAACACCATGGTTTGCTTTGCGCGTAGGCTTATCCATAGAAATCGAATTTCAGCATGAAAACAGCCTGAATCAAAACGGTCTGGGTGTAACAGGTGGGGCCGTAATTCATCATTCTCCTCTGCCCTGGCTGGACCTTGGTCTGGAGCCAACCATGCATGTTACTTCCATGCTGCCCATTCCGCAGAAATTTTACCAGCAGCATTTTTTATTGACAGGGATAAATTCCTATATCGCTTTACGATTTTAAATCACGGCTTTTTCGTATAGCCAGGCGAAACCACAAACCAAACACAAACAGACCCAGAACAGGTCCCAGATAATATCCGGTACCGGGTGAAATGGCGAGTCCGCCGGCTGCATTCGGAGCCACCAGAAAATAGGTAAGGCAAACAACAGACATGATGTAAGCCGGAATGCTGAGCAGCCAGTGAAACCGTTTCCGTTCTGCCAGATACATGGCACCGGTATACAGCACAAAAACAGCCAGCATCTGATTTGATAAGCCAAGGTATTTCCAAACCGTAGCAAAATCAAGCCGTGACAGAACAAATCCTGCCACAAAAAGCGGAATGCTAACCAACAACCGTTTTGCAACAGATGCCTGATTCAGGTTAAACATATCGGCCACGGTAAGTCGCGCCGAGCGAAAAGCTGTATCACCCGTGCTAATGGGTAAAGCAATCACGCCAACAATCGCGAAGACAGCCCCGATTTTTCCCAGCCAGGTTTTGCTGATAATATCCACTACCCAGGCAGCATTGTTCCCATGTTCAGTAAGGCTGGTATTTAGCTCATCAACGCCACCAAAGTAATTCATTGCAGCCGTAGCCCACACAATGGCAACTATGCCTTCGGCTATCATTGCCCCATAAAACACTTGTCGTCCCTGTTTTTCATTTTTCAGGCAGCGTGCCATCATGGGCGCCTGGGTGGAATGAAATCCTGAAATAGCACCACAGGAGATCACGATAAACATCATTGGCCACAAGAGATTCTGCTCCGGATTATGATGCCAGTTCTTTAAGGATTGTCCGGAAAGCTCAATCATCTGCAAATCGCCACTAAACCCCTTAAACAGCATCACACCCGCGATGCTAACGGCCATAAACAAAAGAGCAATCCCAAATACCGGATAAATTTTTCCGATAATTTTATTGATAGGCAAAAGTGTTGCCAGAAGGTAATAGCCAAAGATACCGTAAAGCCAGGCTATTTTTCCGCCTTCGGTTAATCCGGCAAGCAATCCGGCCGGGCCGGTAACAAAAGCCACTCCGACAAAAACCAGCAACAAGACAGTAAACACACGTAAAATCTGTTTAACACTAAGGCCCAGGTATTTTCCCACGAGCTCGGGCAAACTCGCGCCGCCATTACGAATGCTGAGCATGCCCGAAAAGTAATCATGAACCGATCCCATAAAAATGCATCCAAACACAATCCACACATAGGCCCAGGGACCATACTGCGCTCCCAGAACTGCACCAAAAATCGGCCCCAATCCGGCGATATTCAAAAACTGTATCATGAATACTTTCCAACGGGGCATGGGAAGGTAATCAACACCGTCGCGCTTTGTGTATGCAGGCGTTTTTCGCTCAGGCTGCACACCAAAAAAACGCTCAATAAACTTACCGTAAACAAAATATCCTGCAATCAGAATTGCGATGCTAATGATAAAGGTCCACATGATAACTTGCTTTGATCAATCAAAATTAGGGAATAATCCGTCTGGTTATCCGGCAAGCAGGATGATTTTTGTCAGCTTAGACCAAAAAAAAGACCGGAATGAACAACCGGTCTTTCTTTTTCATATATCTAAGATACGTTAACGCATGATTGAGACTTTACGCGTGGTTGTTCTTCCATCAATGGTGACGTTAATGAAATACATGCCAGCGGGCTTATCGGTAAAATTCAGCGTATATTCAATTTCACCGTAATTTTTGGCCGGCAGGCTAACCTGACGTCCGGTCATATCAAAAACTTTAATCTCGACGTCGGAATCAAGGTATTCATCACCAAGTTTCACAGTAACCATACCGGTACTCGGGTTCGGGTAAGCCTGGACGTTTTGTTCCATTTCAAACTGCTCAACAT
>CAYQMB010000132.1:2991-6729 GCA_964418565.1 uncultured Bacteroidales bacterium
GTACTCGGGTTCGGGTAAGCCTGGACGTTTTGTTCCATTTCAAACTGCTCAACATCAACAAGACAGGCAATGGGTTTTATAGCCAGAGATGTCGCAATGTCAAACAATTCAACAGAAGACATCCATTCGCCTGCATCGTTTACATACATGGTATTTTGTGATTCGGCAGAGCCGCGATTTCCGGCAACACTCACCACAAAATAATCATCCGGCTGGCCATCTTCATTTTCATCGGGATAATTGAGGCGGAATCCGGCATAAAACGGACCGTCGATTTCAACCGGGTTGTCAAATTCAACCACAGAGTTAAAGTTTTCGGGCAGGTTACGGATATACACCTGTTTTTCGGCCAGTATAGTAGAATCGGTTGGGTAAGGCGTTGTGCCATCCCAGATGTAAAACCTAACGTAGCTGTTGTAATCTCCATAGACAGAATTGTTAACCGGTACAATCAGGCCGTCAATCTGGGAGAAAGAATAATCTTCGAAATAATCGGCATAATAGCGTGGACGCTCACCATTGTGCCCTGCGATAAAGCCCCATGTTCCGGGTGCATTGATTTTATGCGGAATTTCGCCACCTCTGAGGTTGCTGATGGTATCGCAATAGCGATTTACCGGACCGCTGAATACATAAATATAGTCATCTTTTGTCAGCAGGCTGTTTCCGCACTCGTTATTTACGCTGAGGGTAACATCGTAAATTCCGGGCACATTGTATTCCACGCCGCTTAGTGGTGTACCGCTGCCCCAGCTTGAGGGGTTACCACCTTCAAACACCCAGCTCCAGTTTGCAGGATAATTGTATGAAAGGTCTTCAAAATAAATACGGTCACCTGCTGATATAAGGCGCTGATTAGCCGTGAAATCCGCCACAGGATTCACCATAGAATCCAGGCAGGGATCATCTTCGCTAACGATGATGTAATTTTCTTTTAGGATGGTATCGTTGCCTTCGGAATTTTTGGCAATCAACTGAACATCAAACTCACCTTCCGCTGCATAAAGAACGTCTTGCGGATTCTGATCTTCAGAATATGATGGATCGCCGGATTCAAAGCTCCACTCCCACTGATAAGGAGACCCGCTGCTGATGTCAAGAAAGTTGACGGTTTCACCGGGTGCGATAACGGTATAATCGGCAATAAAGTTAGCTTCGGGTAACTCATTGGCTGCCGGTACAACGTTTATGTAATCTTCTTTCAGATTTATGTAAGTATTACCGTTTTCATGTTCAACACGCAGTTCCACATCGTAAACGCCAGGTTCCATATAAGCAACGGAGATCGGACCTTCTGATTCGGATGTTTCCGGCAGTCCGCCTTCAAATGTCCAGGCCCATGTTGTGAAAGGCCCGTTGACAGATGTGTCGGTAAAGGTTACAACGCCGCCTGCAGGTATGGTTGTCTGGCTGGCAGCAAAGTATGCTTGAGGCTCAGTATCCGGATCGCCAACGGTAATGCAACCCACACAGGTGTAAGTGTCGGTATCTGTACCATCGCTGACTTCAAGTGTAACATCATAAACACCTGCGTTATCATAACAAATGTTGGTTGGATTCTGATCTGTGCTGGTTGGGGTACTTGCACCATCAAATGTCCAGTCCCATGATGTGGGATCACCGGTTGACTGATCCTGGAAATTGATGCAATCTCCGGGTGCAATGTTGGTTTCTGACGGAGCAAAAGCAGCGTTAAGACCTCCCGGATCATCGCTTACAAGAATGTATCCGGTTTTAATTTCTTCATCTGTATTGGTTCCATCATCCACGGTAAGTGTTACGCTGTATGTTCCGGCGGTGGGATAATTAATACCTGAAGGGTTCTCATCGGAAGATGTGTTTGGTGTAGCCCCTTCAAATTCCCATGCCCAGGTCTGTACGGGATCCGGCCCATCGGAAAGATCAGTGAAGCTAATGGAGGTTCCGGGTGTAATGGCTGTCTGGTTAGCTGAAAAATCAGCCACAAGCTCTGTTGGTGTGGCATTTGGATCATAACCATCAACGCTCATTGCATCAGAGCCGGTTGGATCGAGCCATGGAGCAAGCTGGTCTGAGTCTGTTGCACCGTTTACCTCCCAGTGAAGGTCAAAGCGGCCATAATAATCCGGAGCGGATTGGTTTGAGCATGAAGCACCACCACCAGTTAATGTACCAACAATGCGTTTGGTGGTTTCATCAAAAATGGGAGAACCTGAAGAACCGCCTTCAGTAACGCCCCAGTCGGTAGCTGTTGATTGCCATACCACATGCCAGTGAGCATCAGACAAAGAGCCGGTGTAAGTGGATACTGTAAGCTCACCGGAGCGGGATATTTTTTTGATATCGCCGGCAGGGTGATGAATTCCGATGCCGTTGGTAGAACCCACATCTGTTCTGTCCCAACCATTGTAATATACGTTATAATCTGCGGGGATGGCAGGTGTCAGTTCAAGCAATAACATATCGGTACCGCCATTAATCGGGCCTCTGGCAAGTTTGGTTGCACCAACAACATCATCATAAGCAGGAGCAGAACCGGGATCAGCACAATCGGGAGATTCGAAGTTGAAATAAAACTCCCATGTATCCTGGTCGTTCTGATCACCTCCGCAATGGTCGGCAGTAAGGAAATACTGTGTACCGTCTTCTGCTGTATTGTTCACAAGTGATCCTGTACACAATCCACCGGAACCAGGCATATAAATCACGGCAACACCTCGTTTTTCATCCTGCCAGTTGTTGCCTTCGGGGCAGTTGACATTGACTTCGCAGTCACCTGAGCCACCGTAGTTTGGCGGACGGTCTTGTTTGTAATAGCCGACAAGGGCTTCAACGCCACGGTAAAACCAGGAAAGTTTGTAAATATCAAGTACCGGTGTTCCTGTAACGTGGGGAGGCTGAATGTATTCCAGCGTGGTTGTTTCGCCCTGGATAATGCGTGTGGAGAAATAACCACCATCCTGATTATTATCTGAGGTAAAGGCACCGGCCACCTGGGATTTATTTTCGTTGTAAAGAAACAATTCACTGCCTTCGGGCAGGGAAAAATCGCTGTAATGGAGGCTAAGTGCTTCGGCACCTTCTGAGGTAATGCGCAAGCGCCACACTTTGGTGCCATCTTCCAGGATATCCCAGCTTCCTGCACGGGACATATCGAAATCCACATCCATAGGTACAGCAACATGATATACTTCTCCGTTTTTTTCGAGGTAGTCATGAAGTCTTCTTTCTTCCTCCATATTGGGAGGGTTCACAAATACATTATCGACGTTGTCTCTGAGGGTTTCATTTTGGAAACTCAGAGGCGTTCCGCCCTGATCTATTTGTGCAAACAGACTGTTGGTTCCCAGTAAGAGAACAAAGAGTAATACAAAACCAGTAAATTGTCTCATCGGTACATTGTTTTATTAATAATAAGAACGCAAAGTAAGGAAATTCGCTGAATCTTTCAAGTGATTTCCTAAAATTTAGACGTGAAATACGTCAAAAGGTTGATTAAAGATTAGTGTATTTTTTTGAAAAATTTTTCTGTCTGATAAACAGAGCGGTAGAACGGCGGGGCATATTTTTTTGATTTTTTCCAAAAAATGTTTTGGATTTTAAAATGAGAGGCTCTATATTTGCACTCCCAATTACGGGAACAAGGTTGACTGATTAGCTCAGCAGGTAGAGCATCTGCCTTTTAAGCAGAGGGTCCGGAGTTCGAACCTCCGATCAGTCACCAAACGAAAAGGCCGGTGTTTATCGGCCTTTTTTTAT
>CAYQMB010000133.1:0-5009 GCA_964418565.1 uncultured Bacteroidales bacterium
CACTTACTTTTTGAAATCCCAGGCTGGCAGCCAGGGCTTCTGCATCGCGTTTTTGCTGTTGATACCACTGCATGTGGTGATAAGCGCCATAGAATTTCCCATACTGTCCGGTAAAATCCTCGTGATGCAGATGTAACCAATCGTAATCGGCAAGTTTTCCTTCGATAATTTCTGTATCGTAAATAACATCATAGGGAATTTCGGCGTATGTCAGTGCCAGGGTCACCGCATCATCCCAGGGTTGTTTTCCCGGTGGAGAATAAATTGCAACTTTGGGCGCTTTTTCCAGTTTGATGCTTTCCATATTGACATCAGCCTGAGCGATTTTTGAAAATATTTGATTTTTCTTTGCATCAGCAATGGTTGTGTAACTCACCCCTCTGACAACGCATTCGTTTTCAATTTCAGGGTAATACGGTATCAGGAAACTGCCACCGTTATAATTGAGCAACCACCAGGAATCCACATCATTTTGCAGTGTCCAGTAGGTGATGCCATAAGCTTTAAGGTGATTTTCCTGGCTTTCATCCATGGGAATGAGGATATAAGCAGCACTTACGGGCATTACCAAAACAAACAAAAGCGCAGATAATATGAGTTTATGAACGATTTTCATATGGGTATAAACGAAAAATACAGTGAATTGTTTCATCAAAACGCCAGAGGATCATCATCGTCATCTTCACCGGCTTCGCTGTTGCCACCAAAAGCATCATTAACCGGCATGTCACCTTCATCATTCATTCTGGAAGGCATAACCATACCACCCGGATCCAGGGTTTCCTGTTTGTCTTTAAATTTGGCAAATTCAGAAACAAATTCGAGGTAAACATTTCCGGTGGCACCGTTACGATGCTTGGCCAGAATAACTTCAGCAAGCCCCTGCAGCGAATTTCCTTCTTCATCTTCAAGTATCTCGTAGTATTCGGGACGGTGAAGAAAGAGCACCATATCAGCATCCTGCTCAATGGCACCGGATTCACGCAAGTCGGAGAGTTGTGGTCTTTTATCTCCACCGCGGGTTTCCACAGACCGGTTAAGCTGCGAGAGTGCAATGATGGGGACATTAAGTTCCTTAGCAATGGCTTTCAGGCTTCGCGATATCAGAGAGACCTCCTGTTCGCGGCTACCACCGGTATCGGCATTGGCTGTCATAAGCTGCAAATAGTCAATCACAATAAGCTTGATACCATGCGCCTGAACCAGTCGTCTGGCCTTGGCACGCAGTTCAAATACTGATATTGCAGGTGTATCATCAATATAGATGGGAGCTTCTTCAAGAGCTTTCACTTTTGCGTCAAGCTGTTCCCACTCGTGGCCTTGTAAATCACCATTGCGGAGTTTGGTACCTGACAATTCTGTTTCGGAGGAAATCAGACGTGTTACGAGCTGCAGGTTTGACATTTCAAGGCTAAACAATGCTACCGGATGCTTATGTTCAACGGCAACATTTCTGGCCATGGAAAGCACAAATGCTGTTTTACCCATAGCCGGACGAGCAGCAATAATGACCAGGTCAGAAGGCTGCCATCCTGATGTGTATCTGTCTAGTTCAGAATACCCACTTGGGACGCCGGACAATCCGTCTTCGCGTTTGCTGGCTTCCTCAACAAGTTCAATTGCCTGAGTAACCAGTTTGTTAATGATAACGGTTTCCTTTTTGATGTTCCCTTCGGATATCTGAAATATTTCATTTTCAGCAAAATTGATCAGGTTTTCCACATCTTCAGATTCATCAAAAGCCCGTTTTTGGATTTCTGATGATGCCTGAATGAGCATACGCTGAATGTATTTCTGCTGAACAATTTTGGCGTGAAATTCAACATGAGCTGCAGTAGCCACACGGCTGGTAAGCTCGGAAACAAAATGCGGCCCACCGACTTCCTCAAGCTGTCCCTGAGCTCTGAGTCGTTCGGTTACGGTAAGGATATCAACAGGCTCTTGATTTTTAGCAAGATCAAGAATTGCTTTAAAAATGAGTTTGTGTTCATCTTTGTAAAAGCTTTCTACGGTGAGTATATCAATAACAAGCAATACAGCATCCTGCTCCAGCATGAGTGCACCAAGCAAGACTTCTTCAATATCGGCTGCCTGGGGCTGCATTTTCCCGTACAGTTCATTCAGTTCTTCAATCGATTTCTTTGCCGGTTTGTTTCGTTTTTCAGCCATAAATGCAATTTTTCGCTTGATTCTTTACTATATGATCTGGAGTTAACCATTCAATCGCAACAGAATGAGCAACTTAACCAATCACTGTTTCTGTATTTTCCTTAGGAATAAAAATAACAAACTCACAGGAATTTTGGATTGCGAATATCCGATAATTATTAACTTTGAGCAAACATATTTTTATGATACGTGTTGAAAACATCCGCAAATCCTTTGGCAGCCTTGAAGTCTTAAAAGGAATTGAGCTTGAGGTGAAAAAAAGTGAAATGGTATCCATCGTTGGGGAAAGCGGTGCAGGAAAGACTACCTTGCTTCAGGTTATTGGCACATTGATGAAACCCGATAGCGGTGATATAATTATCAACAATGTTAATTGCCACAACCTTGGAGAAAAAGCGCTGGCACATTTCAGAAACCGCTCGATTGGTTTTGTGTTTCAGTTTCATCACCTCTTACCAGAATTTACGGCTTTTGAAAACACTTGCATCCCGGGCTATATAGGTAACACCAACAAGCAAAGCACAGAAAAAAAGGCAGAGGATTTGCTTGTCCGCCTGGGACTTGAGGATCGTTTGAATCACAAGCCATCGGAGTTATCCGGAGGTGAAAAGCAGCGGGTTGCCATTGCCAGATCACTAATTAATGATCCTGCCGTTATTCTGGCTGACGAACCTTCCGGTAATCTGGACTCAAAAAACAGTCTGGAATTGTACCGGATATTCAAAGAACTCAGGAAAGATTTTGATCAGACATTTATCATTGTTACGCACAACGAAGAACATGCCCGTCTGACAGACCGCATGCTCACCATAAAGGACGGCATAATATCAGGCTAAGTCCTAGAAATCGACGATACGCGGAATTTCTGCCGGCAGGCGTGTCAGCATTTCATAGTTTAACTGATTGCTAAATTCACTAAACGAAGCTACGGTAATTTCAGATCCGTTCTGTTTACCAATCAACACCACTTCATCACCTTTTTTGGTTTCCGGGATATCGGATATTTTAACAATCAGCAGGTTCATGTTTACATTACCAACGATATCCACGCGATGGCCATTAATAAGCACACGACCCTGATGGGATAACGAGCGACTGTAGCCATGAGCATATCCTACCGGGATGGTAGCAATTTTCATGTTGTTCCGGGCCATATAGCTGGTTCCGTAACTGATAAATTCTCCTGTTTTGACATATTTGGTATCCATCACCTTGGATTTCCAGGTCATGATGCGATCAAGCGGGTCGGTTTTATCCTCTTTATTGCTAATGTAGTTGATGAAAATTTCAGGACTGGGCCAGAATCCGAATTGCAGGATTCCTATACGCACCATATCCAACTGGGTATCAGGGTACGCAATGGTTGCAGCAGAACTGGCCACATGCCTGTATTTAGGTTTCAAACCGTTGCGTCGAAACTGCTTGAGGTATTTTTTGTACCGTTTTTGCTGATTCATGATGCGGGCATAGTTGGCGATGCTTTCGGCACCTGCAAAATGCGTACATATGCCCTCAAGGATATAGTGCTTTTTATTGTTCTGTAGCACCTGAATAACTTTCCCTGCATCCCGCTCATCAAAGCCGGTACGGTTCATTCCGGTTTCCATTTCAAGGTGGATACGGGCTGGTTTATTGAGTCGTCTTGCGGTTTCTATGGCTTCGAACAAGCGATCAAATTCAAAAACAAAGAATTCAATATCGTTGCGAATTGCCCAATCCAGTTCATGGGTGTCAATCATCCCCATGATCATAATGCCCGAATTCTGCTCACTGGCTTTATAAGCCCTTAGGGCCTCATCTGCATTAAAGACGGAAAAGTGATTAATTCCGCAATACTCAGCCAGAGGAACAAACACTTCTATGCCATGCCCGTATGCATTCCCTTTAATAACCGAGGAAATGCGGGTTTTTTTGCCCACCAACCCCTTAATAAACTCAAGATTATTAATGAGTGCCTGTTTATGTATATGTAAAACAGAAGTTTGAAACATTGACTAGAAATTATATTGTTTGATGACTGAAAAAAACATACCTGTTCCTTTCGGGATCAGGTCATCAGGGAAATCGTAATCAGGATTGTGCAACTGCGGCTGATTTGCTCCGCTCCCCAGGCCAAACATGGCACCGGGATATTCCTGCAGGAAGTAACCAAAATCTTCTGACCAGCGATAAGGCTGCTGCATATCGGTATATTTCAGCTCATTTTCTTTGGCTGCCTGCTTAATTACCTCCACGGATTCATTCTGATTTACGGTAGATGAAAATTCCTCCACCCACTCAATTTCTCCTACAAGTTGACGGGGTTTTGTAATATCCTTCACTTTTTGCTCTGCTGCGGATTTGAGTTTATCCAAATCTTCGTTGCGATACGCCCTGAGGGTGGCCATTACTTCAGCATAACCAGGCGTTGTACCAAAGGCAACTTCCCCCAGCCGGGCATGAATAGTGGTTACCAAAGAAAAGTCTTTTAGAGTAAGCTTTTGAGTCAGGCATTCCATCTCCTGCACCAGGGATGCCATAGCAAGGGCCGGAGAATTACCGTTTTCGGGTTCAGCGGCATGCGACGTTTTGCCTTTCATGCGAACAATCATTCCCACAGAAGCAGAAGCAAACACGCCGGGCTTGCAACGCACCTCACCCAGCTCTACTCCCGGAAGGTTGTGCAGAGAAAACATATAATCCGGTTTCAAATCCCGGAATTTTTTATCTTTCAGCATTTTGACAGCCCCGGTACCCGTTTCTTCTTCAGGCTGATACATCAGGATTACCTTGCCCTTTTTGGGGGGATTTTCGTTTAGCAAGGCAGCCAGTCCGGCAACCATCACCATGTGTCCGTCGTG
>CAYQMB010000133.1:5109-6674 GCA_964418565.1 uncultured Bacteroidales bacterium
TTTCCTTTGCTTTTCAAAATGTAATGTAAACTAAAGTACAAAATTGCAGAAAAAATCAATCCAAACACATTTGCATCCAAATCAAATGGTAATTTTTCAAAAAATGTCAGTGCAACCGTCATACTACCGCCGCCTAACATGGCAACAATGGCTGCCGGTGCGTTCGGTTTTTTGTAAATCAAAGCCACAAGCACAGGAATGAACAGTCCCGAAACCATAAATGCGTATGAATATAGCATCAACTCAAGCACATTTTGCAGGTTAAGGGCAATAAGTATGGCAAGCACACCTATCAGCAGGGTTACAAGCTGACTGGCACGGAGGAGTTTTTTCCCTTTGAGGTCTACTTTGAACAGTTTCATGCCAATGTCACTCAGCAAATTACCCGATGCAGCCATCAGGCAGGAATCTGCTGTAGACATAATGGCCGAAAAATACGCCGACATCATCAGCCCCATAAGGCCAACAGGCAAGGTATTTCTGAGCACGATGGGCAAACCCATTTCCACATCGACATCGCCACCAAAATTGTAACCCCATTCCACAAACATGCCGTTTTCGAAAGCCACCCGGGCAAACATGCCCAAAATGACACCCATGAATGCCATAAACGGATACTCAAATATACCGGCAAGGAACCAGGCACGCCTGGCTGTTTTTGCATTTTTTGATGCGTATATTCGTTGGTAAAGGGTCATCCCGACAAACCAGATGGGTAAAATGGTAACAACCCACTTGACTGCTCGCTGCCAGGTAATGTTATCGAACTGCAAAAACTCGGTTGGCAGGGTTTCTTTTACAGCCGACCAGCCTCCCACTGCATTCCCGGCAATCGGTATGCCAATCAGTGTCAGACCGGCAATGAGAATAATCCACTGAACGGTATCGGTATAAATCACGGCCTTCAGCCCGCCCATGACAGTATAAACAACCGCCACAATGCCCATGAAAACCAGGGCAGTATTCAGATTAAGGTCTATAAAGGTAGCAGAGGCCAGTTTGGCTCCGGCTAACACTTGTGAACTGGTAAAACCAATGTATCCAATGCCTGAAATGATACCGGCAATCATGGCCACACGCTTGTCGAAGAAAAAATTCAGCGCCTGGGGAAAGGTGTGAAAATTGTGCTTTACGCCAAGTTTGTACACCAGAGGTACAAGGAACACACCAGCGAGCCAGGCTCCGAGCAAGCCGGTAAAGAGCATCCACGAGCCGGAAATACCAATAGCAAAACCCAGTCCACCCAGACCAATGCTGAAGCCGCCACCAACATCGGTAGCAACCACAGATAAGCCTACATGACCTGCTCCCATGCTTCGTCCGCCAACGTAAAAATCATCAGTGGATTTGTTGCGCTTCAAGAAGTAATAGCCTATCCCGAGCATGGCAATCATGTAAACGATAAATATGCTTAAGTCAATCCAGTGCATAGAATTTCAAAGATTTTAATAATTATCGTTATATCCAAACCCGAACATTCGTTTCCCACAAAGTAGTAGATTTATTTTTCTCCCACACTTGTACCGACGAATGACGGTAAAGACACAAAGGGCACAAAGGGGTTT
>CAYQMB010000134.1:0-1238 GCA_964418565.1 uncultured Bacteroidales bacterium
GGTGAGTGCCGAGCGCTACATTAACGATGAACTCAAAGAGTATGAATCACGTATCCTTGGCGCTGAAGAAAAAATTCTGGAACTGGAACAAAAACTGTTTACTGAACTGGTTCTTGCTCTGGCCGAGTATACAGAAGCCATCCAACTGAATGCAAGCCTGATTGCCCGCATGGATTGCCTGCTGTCTTATGCGAAATCAGCGGATGTCCACAATTACCATAAACCGGAAATCAATGACAGCCTTAGCCTGCATATTCACCAGGGAAGACATCCGGTAATTGAGCAGCAACTGCCTGCAGATGAACAATACGTGGCCAACGACGTGCTACTGGATAACGACAATCAGCAGATTATGATGATTACGGGACCCAATATGTCTGGTAAATCTGCTTTGCTAAGGCAAACAGCGCTGATATCCCTGATGGCACAGACCGGTTGCTTTGTTCCGGCAGAATCTGCATCACTCGGGGTAGTGGATAAAATATTTACCAGGGTAGGGGCCTCCGACAACATTTCCCTGGGGGAATCAACCTTTATGGTGGAAATGAACGAAGCGGCCAATATTCTGAACAACATCAGCGAACGCAGCCTTATTTTACTGGATGAACTGGGTCGCGGAACCAGCACCTACGATGGCATCAGCATTGCCTGGGCCATAGCAGAATACATTCACGAGCACCCCAAAGCCCATGCAAAAACCCTGTTTGCTACTCACTACCATGAGCTGAATGAAATGGAAAAATCTTTTTCCAGGGTACGGAATTTTAATGTGTCGGTGAAAGAGATTGATAACAATATTTTGTTCCTCAGAACGCTTGAACCCGGTGGAAGCGAGCACAGTTTCGGGATTCATGTGGCGCAAATGGCCGGTATGCCTCCTTCCGTTGTGCAGCGTGCAAATGAAATTCTCGAACAACTGGAGGCCGGATCCTCAGACAGAAACATGAGCCGCCCGACAAATAAAATCCGCAATGAGCGGGAAGGCATGCAAATGACCATGTTTCAACTGGATGATCCTGTTCTGAAAGACATCCGCGATCAGATCAAAGACATTGACGTTAACAACCTCACACCTGTTGAGGCGCTCAATAAACTGAATGAAATCAAGAAACTTTCCGGCTTATAATCTTGCACTAACCTTCAGGATCGTACCTATCAGCTTGTTCGCTTAATTTGAAAAAGAACTGTACAGCAAGGGATTGAAACGACACTGAAGGTTGTGTTAAAGAAATTGTCCG
>CAYQMB010000134.1:1338-6619 GCA_964418565.1 uncultured Bacteroidales bacterium
GTTGTGTACCAGCACAGGCCTCGAACCTTTATGTTCGTATCTATCAACTTGTTCGTTTAATTTAAAAAAAACTGTACAGCAAGGGATTGAAATGACCCTGAATTGGAGGTTTTACTACAAAAAAAAACATCCCGACGAAAACGCCGGGATGCTTTATTTTATAGTGGGTGTGAATTACTGTACGACAATCTTACGGTTGTACTGTTTGTCGCCTGCATTGATGCGCAGGTTGTAAAGGCCGTCTGCCATACCTTCAATGTTGATGTCTTCGCTGATGCTGGTGACATCGTCAAGTTTGATTTCACGAACAACCTGACCGCTGCTGCTGACAATTGTCAGTACAACGTCCTGACGTTCAGCCAGTGTCATGCTAACAGCAAACTGACCTTCGTTCGGGTTCGGATATACAGCAAGTGAGCTGTTATCAAACGCATCCATACCAACATTAAGTCTGACAAAGACAGAATCTTCAACAGAGCAACCTTCGGTGGTAACTGTGAGGTAATACCATCCGTCAGCGTTTACCTGCAGCATGGAAAGTGTTTCACCATCGCCCCAGAGGTAATCAGGACTCAGACTTGCTGAATCGGGTGTGTAAACAACATCCGGCTGTATGGTATACGGATATTCGCTAACATTGATGGTATCGTTCACAGCGTCCTGGAATTGGATTTCCTGGTCGAAGTTTACAATGTAACCTTCAAGGGTATCGTTGTCTGCATTCATATCAGCAGCATAGGTGATAGCAGCTGTCCAGTTATAGGTTCCGATAGCGGATAAATCAACAGTGCCTGTTGTTGTACCTGACCAGGATTCTCCCGGAAGCAGGTCTTCAGACAAGGTGATGTCTTCGTCAATCATTGGTGTACCTTCACTGGTTACTGTGAAGTTTACAATCTCACCAGATGCGATTGTAGTTTCCCCGACATTATCGAATTGTACGGGAATAACTTCGCTGGCTGTGAGTTCGCAATCAATACCACTGCTTGGCTCAATGAGAGCGAGATCAGTGACAGGTTCAGTACAAGTTGGAGTAAAGCTAAAGAAAACACTGCCGTCAGTAATTGTATCAGCAGAATCCATAAATAGTAATTCATTAGAATATGGATCATAAATGGTGAATTCTACTTCATAATCAAATGTTGAGCCACTGTGCCATACAAGATCAGTAATGAATCCCTCACAAAGTGCCTGATAAACAGTATCAGTTTCTCCGCCGGTCATTCCAATCTGACCTACTTCAACTCCACCTTGCATAATACTAATGTATGATCCGTTCCAGCCGTCGCCGTAACTGTCAAACAGGTCGAAACCAAAGTCACACTGGTCTGCAGCAGGGCAGAGTTCAGTAGTGAAGGTAACAGGACCTTCAAGGTCGCTGAGCTCACTGCTTCCGCAATCTGCTTGTACGTATACGTCATAAACAGTACCTGCAGTAAGGCCTGTAAGTGTATAAGGAATAGCATCAGCCATTTCAGTAGTGCCTTCAGTGAGAGGATCAAATCCGGTTTCTCCATAAATGATATTCCACATGGAGGCTGTACCGTTTTCAGTCCAGCTAATTGTTGCTTCTGTTGAAGTAACAGAGTTGGCCTGAATTGCGGTAGGTCCGGCGCATGAAGGAATCTCAATAACTTCAACATTGTCAACAAAGAGATCATTGTCAGCATTGGAAACAGTACTTTCACCATAGAAAGCAATTTTCACTTCATTGGTATATCCAGTCAGATCAATAATAACATGTTCACCATTGGTAGGAATGTCATTATATACATAGGATGATCCTGCATTATCCCAACGACGCAGAGTGTTGGCTTCTGTCCAGGTTGATCCGCCATCAGTAGAAATCACAACAGCAAATACATCATCATCACCATCCATTTCGGCTGGTGCGTTGTTGTAATAATCTGTGAGGGCGAGATCAAACTCAAGCTGGTAGGCAGTCGAACCATCACCGAGATCCAGTGCCGGTGAGATCATCCAGTCATCACGACTGGTGCCATAGATATTTACCCTGGCAGCTTGTGAATTTGATGTATTGTTGGCAAAATCATCACCTGCCCAGGCACTGGAGGTAGAACCACTTAAATCGATAGGATCAGACAGAAGTGATTGGGACTCAGACCAGCAGTCAGGAATAAAACTGTTGAACTCTTCCAGGAATGGAACGAGGTAAGTTTCACATTCAGTTGTAAATACGAATTCACTTGACCATGCAGATCCACATGATGACTGAATATAGAAATAATACGTAGTATTCGATGTCAAACCACTGATATTATATGGTTTTGTTGTTGTCAGTTCATTAGCAATAATATCACCATCTACAGTAGTTGGATCAATGGATGTTGTAGACAACTTAACGTACCACTCAGTTTGTCCATAGGCTGTCCAGTCAATTTGTGCAATATCTGAATCAATGCCGGTTAAGACAAGGTCAGTTGGCATTGGACAGGCACTTGCTGTTGTAAATGCAACAGGACCAGTAAGGCTGCTGAGATCGCCAGAGCCACAATCAGACTGAATGTAAACATCATAGTCGGTTTCAGCTGTAAGACCTGTGATGGTATACGGAATAGTATTGGCTGCAACAGTAGTGCCTTCAGTAGTCGGGTCAAATCCGGGTGCACCATAAATGATATTCCAGTTTGTTGCAGATCCGGGTTCCGTCCAGCTAAGAGTTGCTTCAGTGTCAGTATATGACTCTACAACCAATTCTATTGGTGTGTAGCATGAAGGTGCTTCATCAATGCTGACATCATCAATGGCTATATCATCGTAGAAGTCATCTCCGTTTAGTGTTTCATCGGCTCTGAAGCGTATTTGAATAGTACCGCCTGCATAGGCTGAGAGATCAATAATTCTTTCTTCCCAGCCGTTGGTGTTGCCGGAATAAACTGCAACATCATCATTCCATGCAGATCCGTCCCATACGTCAATGCTAAGCGTCATGTTAATACCACTTCCTTCATCATCGCTGAAAAGCCAGAAGTATAAAGCAGGTGTGGTGAGGCTTGTCACATCAATTTCAGGGGTTAGCATGCTAATAGTATCTGAATTTGGAGTTGAGTCGTCAACCCATGCATAGATTCCACTACCGGTTGTATGATCTGCATCCGGGCCGTGGCCTGCACTTGTTCCAAACTCCCACTGCTCGTCATAGCTTTCATTGATCCAGCACAAGGGAGTTTCCCCTGATTCGAAATCTTCAAAATAGGGGGCTGGTATAACACCACATTCAGTAAGTACAGTAACAGGAGGTGCAAAGTCACTTAAGTCACCGCCTCCACAATCAGCCTGTACATAAACATCATATTCTGTGCTTGCATCAAGGCCTGTGATCGTGTATGGTATGGCATCTGCAACTACTAAGGTCCCTTCAGATGTGGGATCAAAACCCGGTGCACCATAAACTATATTCCATGTGGTTGCACCACTGTTTTCTGTCCAGGTAAGGGTTGCTTCTGTCTGCGTTGTAGATACAACTGCCAGATCGCTAACCATGAAGCAGGAAGGAGCCTCTTTCACAGAAACATCATCAATAGCAACATCATCATCATAATCGGTGCCATTGTTTTCATCAACCACAAAACGAAGCTGGATGGGGCCGGTAATTGTCAATGTACTAAGATCAACAGTTATATATTCCCAACCGCCGTCAACGGTATTGGTGTCGTTGAAAAATACATCATTATTCCATGCAGCACCATCCCAAACATCGACAGAGAAGTCAACATTGGTTTCACCTTCATTATTACTGATGAGATAAAAGCTAAGTTCAGGTGTGGTTAAAGCACTGATATCAATCATGGGTGAGAGCAATTCTGTACCTACTTCGTGTGGTGAAGAATCATCCACCCAGGCCATATAGCCACCACTTGGGGTTGCACCTGTAATGGTTCCGTTATCACCAATGTGTTCATCGCCTGGAGCATCGGTGAATTCCCAGTCTTCTGCGTTTGAAGCTCCCTGTGACCAGCAAGTTGGAATTGCACCTGCGTTTTCAAAGTCTTCAGTGAAGGGAGCAACAAATGTATTGCATTCTGTTGTGAAATTAACAGGGCCGTCCATACTACTAAGATCAGTACCGCAGTCGGGCTGAACATACACATCATATTCAGTTGCTTCTGTCAGTCCTGTAATTGTGTAAGGGATTGCACCAGCAACTTCAGTTGTTCCTTCAGTGGTTGGGTCAAAACCGGGAGCACCGTAAATGACATTCCATGAAGTGGCAGAACCGTTTTCTGTCCAGCTGAAGGTGGCTTCTGTAGTAGTAATAGCGTCCAGTGCTAAATCAGTTGGAGCAGGGCAGTTAATTTCAAGTAACTGGAAATCATCAATGCCAAAGCCATAATAAGTTGCATCAGAATAGGTCTGATAGAAAGCAATGTATATGTTCTGACCATCATAAGCTCCCAGGCTTAACTGATGCTTGGTCCAGTCTGTGTTGGTACAGTCGAAGGTGCCAAGGTTATCGGTAAAGCTTGCAATGGCAGTATCAGTTGTTGACACAAGTACATCATACGTGTTGTTGTAGCTTGCGCTTTCAACCACATCCCACCATTCAACAAAAAGATTAGCAGAGTTTACTGATATCTCAGGAGAAATCAGATAGTCATCGTTGTTTCCCGTACCGTGAGCAGTCCATGCTCCGGAGTGGGGTGTGATGTAGGCGTCATCCTGTTCCCAGGTATAACTATCTCCGTCATTGTTTCTGATAGTCCAGCACCATGTTGTCCAGTCACCGTCAAAATCTTCCAGATAAGGGAAGGTAGTGATAGCACTACAATCGGCATCTGTAGTAAAGTTTAGCGGACCAGCCATAGTACTAAGGTCGCCACTACCACAATCAGTCTGTACGTATACATCATAACTGGTTCCGTCAGTCAATCCTGTAATGGTGTATGGAATAGCACCGGCAACTACGGTAGTTCCTTCAGTGGTCGGGTCAAAACCGGGAGCACCATAAATCACATTCCATGCAGTGGCAGAACCGTTTTCAGTCCAGCTCAATGTAGCTTCTGTAGCTGTATTTGCGTCGAGTGTTAAACCGGTTGGAGCAAGGCAGGTGATTTCTTCTACTGCCAGGTTGTCAACAAATAAGTTGTTAAAGCCGTAGTCACTCGAACCGGTAATCCGAATTTGGGTTGTAGCAGTAGTTCCGGAAAGTAAAATACTTTCTTCTGTCCAGTCAGAGATGTTGCCATCTTGTTCCTGATAAAAAATCTCATTCCAGGTTGTACCATCGGTTGTCATTTCAACTTTCAGCCAAAGGTCAGCA
>CAYQMB010000135.1:0-6585 GCA_964418565.1 uncultured Bacteroidales bacterium
TGGATTATTTCATCCCCGAAGGCGAAGAAGTAAACATACAGAATGCTTTACCCTCATCGCATCATCATGGCTACCTGGCATTTGTCATCGGCGGACAACATGCCACCAAAATGCTGCCTGCTGAATCCATAAGGGAAATCTGCAGGCATACAAACCTGCCCGTAGTACTGCTCGGCGGTCCTGAAGATGCTGACAGGGCTGAACGAATTTCTCAGCATTATGATATGGCAATCAACGCCTGCGGCAGGTTCAGCCTCAACCAATCAGCATCGTTGGTAAAACAAGCCAAAGTTGTCATTAGCCACGACACAGGCCTGATGCACATTGCAGCGGCTTTTCATAAACCCGTTTTGTCGGTATGGGGCAACACCATTCCTGAATTTGGCATGTATCCTTTTGAAGCAGGAACCGGATCACATATTTTTGAAGTGTCGGATTTGAAATGCCGTCCCTGCAGCAAAATCGGATACAAAACATGCCCCAAAAAACATTTTGACTGCATGATGAAACAGGATTTAACCGGCATAGCAGAAAGCGCCAAACGCATTTTTCAGCAGAACAAACCCACCTAGTTTTGCAAATTGGAAGTCAGGCTTCCAATTTGCAAAACTACATGTTATCTTCATGCATTAATTGTGTCTATCATAGATTTCAGAAATGTGCTGAATCCCTGCTACAAAAACATTTTCTTTGGTTGGATACATAATTTCCACGGGTGCCATAATGTATGTAGCATCAGGACGAATGGTGGTAATTGCAGACCAGAATCCTTTTTCCGGTTTGGGTGATTTTGAAACTTTAAACTCAAATGCCAGACGTTTTTTACCGCGGGTGAGAACCAAATCCATTTCATGACCTTGTGAACTACGGTAAAAACAGGCTTCCCAGTCTTCAAACTCCTGAATCAGGTTTTCAATGCACAGGCTTTCCCATGAAGCACCGAATACTGGGTGAGAAAATAAATCTTCAAAACCGGAAATGTCAAGCAGAGCATGCAAAATGCCGGTATCTCTCAGGTAAAGTTTGGGCGATTTAACAAGTCGCTTTTTTGTGTTGGCAAGCATGGGCGGCAGAATCCGTAGCATATATGTCTGTGCCAGCAAGTCAATGTAATTTTTTACTGTATGATGACTCGTCCCCAGTGAATTACCCAGTGCCGAATAGTTTGCGGTCTGTCCCTGCATGTGAGCAAGCATTTTCAACAATCTCTGTATGTTAAGTTTTGTCATTCCCGGCTTTATTCCCGGCACATCACGCTCCAGATACGTATTAATAAAATTCTTACGCCATACCAGGCTCATTTTATCATCTTTGGCAAGATAACTTCTCGGAAACCCACCGCGATACCAATACGATGATAAGGTTTTATACGAATAGTTACCAAACAGTTCGCTGAATAAAAACGGACTAAGTTCCCTGTAGATGATTCTCCCAGCTAATGATTCAGAGCTTTGCCTGAGTAAATCAGGAGATGCCGATCCCAAAATTAAAAACACACCATTCCTGTTTTGATCATCAATAAAACTACGCATTACAGGAAATAGCTCGGGAACACGTTGAATTTCATCAAGGCAAATCAGCTTATCTGACTGAGATTCTAAGTATAATTCTGGTGTTTGAAGCTGCTGTGCATCCGATGGCTTTTCCAGATCAAGTCGTGTTGCAGCCTTTAGTTTTTCAATATGCGACAAAGCAAGGGTAGATTTGCCACATTGCCTGGGTCCGACAATTGCAACGGCAGGAAAGGATCCCAGCAAGGCTTTCAGCTCATTTTCAAGCTTTCTTTTAATGTGATTCATCCGGCTAATATACAATTTTTTTTGCAAATTGGAAGTCCGGCTTCCAATTTGCAAATATGCACCGTAGAAGCAAGCTATCCACACCCCAGGTCCAGCTCCATCCTCCGATCTGAGTAAGAGAATGAGCAGAATGACTTTTCTTGCACACGAATGATAAATTTTGTATTTTGCTGAATCAAACACCACCATTATGACCAACATTGACGATGCATCAAAGCAGATTTTATCACAATACGGACTGACACCACAGGAAGAGGTACTCGAGGTTTCGCGTAAAAAAAAGCGCATCAGCATAGGCATTCCCCGCGAAACCAGCATGCAGGAAGCCAGAGTTCCCCTGGCACCGCTCGCTGTTGAATCTTTGGTTGAAAGCGGTCATAAAGTCATCATTCAGCGAGGCATCGGCAAGCAGGCTCACTTTTCGGATGAGAAATACGCATCTTACGGTGCCATCATGGTAGATAAAGCCGAAGAAGTGTTTCAGGCCGATACCATCATCAAAGTGGCTCCTTTTACAGAAAAAGAAATCAGCATGATGCACAGCGAACAGGTGGTATTTTCTTCTCTGCATGCCAGCACGCACAGTAAAGACTATTTTGCTAAACTGATTCAGAAAAAAGTCATTGCCATTGCTTACGATCTGCTAAAAGATGAAACAGACTGTTATCCCATAGTTCGCAGCATGAGTGAAATTGCCGGCCGGTCATCCATCATGATTGCATCAGAATATCTGAGCAACATACACAACGGCAAAGGCGAGTTGCTGGGTGGCATGACAGGTGTATCACCCTCGGAAATCGTTATTCTTGGTGCGGGAACAGCAGGTGAACATGCATCCCGTGCAGCCATCGGCATGGGAGCTCAGGTAAAAGTGTTTGACAAATCTGTTCACCGATTGACACGCCTGCAGGGAAATCTGAACCACAGTATATTTACGTCCATGTTGCAACCACAGGTTTTACAACGCTCACTTAAAACAGCAGATGTGGTTATCGGCGCTGTGCGGATGAATGATTCCAGACCACTGATTATCGTCTCGGAGGATATGGTGAAAGAAATGAAACCCGGCTCGGTAATTGTGGACATCAGCATTGATCAGGGCGGATGTGTTGAAACCAGCCATCAGACAAACCATAATAATCCCATTTATACAAAACACGGGATTATCCACTACTGTGTACCAAACATTGCCAGCAGGGTAGCACGAACTGCCAGTTATGCCATGAGCAATATACTCGCCCCCATCATTCTTGAGCTCGGAGAAAGCGGTTCGCCCATCAATTTTCTTAAACTGCACAGAGGGTACCGTAAAGGGGTTTACACATACAACGGCATTCTTTCTAACCGTATCGTCGGGGATATGTACGGCATGTATTCACGGGACATTGATTTGCTGATTTCTGCCTTGTAAGACGGCGCAGAAAATCCTATTTTTGTTCCATACATATCATTACGAAAAACTTTTATGAGTAAATCCATCTATTCATACAATGTCAACGGCATACGTGCAGCGATACGAAAGGGCCTGAAAGACTGGTTTAAAGAAACGATGCCAGATGTGCTGATGATTCAGGAAACCAAAGCCCGGCCCGAAGATATTGAAACCGCTTTTTTTGAAGATATAGGTTATCATGTTTACGTCCACTCAGCCGAGAAAAAAGGCTACAGCGGTGTAATGACCATCTGCAAAACAAAACCCGACAATGTTATGGCCGGCATTGGCGATATACGTTTTGATTCCGAAGGTCGTTTGCTGCGCACGGATTTTGGTGATGTTACCATTCTCAACTCCTATTTTCCATCAGGAACCACCGGCACGGTACGTCAGGATTTCAAATACGAATACCTGGATGCGATACAGGCTTATGTTGATGAACTGAAAAAAGAGCGGCCCAACATCATACTGTCCGGGGATTACAACATTTGTCACAAACCCATTGACATCAGCAAGCCTGAAAAAAAGAAAAACGTATCCGGTTTTTTACCCGAAGAACGGGAATGGGTCAGCAAGTTTTTGGAAAGTGGCTTTGTTGACAGTTTTCGCGCTTTTGATCAAAGTCCCGACAAATACTCATGGTGGTCGTACCGTGCCAATGCGCGTGCCAAAAACCTGGGCTGGCGTATTGATTACAATATGGTAAGTGAAGCGTTGCGCAGCAAAATGAAAAACGCGGCCATTCACAGCGATGTGTACCATTCCGACCACTGCCCTGTATCACTGGAAATTGAATTTTAAGAACCTATTTTATGAAAGAACGAATCACCTGGAAACCCGGAACCATGCTTTATCCCCTGCCTGCCGTAATGGTAAGCTGCGGAAATACACCGGAAAAACACAACATCATCACCATTGCCTGGACAGGCATTGTAAATTCGAATCCCCCCATGTGCTACATTTCTGTTCGCAAATCCAGGCACTCCTACGACTTGATCAAGGAGGCCGGAGGCTTTGTCATCAATCTGACAAACAAGGACCTGACCAAAGCAACCGACTGGTGCGGCGTACGATCCGGAAAGGATTACGATAAATTCAAAGAAATGCAGCTCACTCCCATCCCGGCCGAAAAAGTGGATGCCCCCATGATTAAAGAGTCGCCTCTGAATCTGGAATGCAAAATCCATAGCATCACTGAACTGGGCTCACACGACATGTTTCTGGCTGAAATTGTTGCCGTCCATGGCGATCCGCAATATGTTGACCAGGGAACAGGCGAATTCAACCTGGCCGCCGCCGAAATGATTACCTACATGCACGGAAAATACTATACCGTTGCCAAAAAACAGGGAAAATTCGGACACAGCGTGGAAGGAACAAAAAGAAGGAAAAGGTAATTGAAGGTTTGAGGTTTAATGATTAACTTAACCTGAGACCTCAAACCTCAAACCTTCAAACCCAATATTTCCCTATCTTTGCCCACTGTATCAACAAAAACATAAAAAATGAAAACTGCAGAAATAAAAACCGAAAAAGGTGTAATGAAGGTCGAATTCTACGAAAAAGACGCTCCCAACACCGTTGACAATTTTATAAAACTCGCCAAAGACGGCTTTTACAACGGCCTCAGATTTCACCGTGTAATTCCTGATTTTGTGATTCAGGGCGGATGTCCTTTCTCCAAAGAACCCAATCATCCGCGAACCGGCACAGGAGGTCCTGGTTACAGCATTGATTGTGAAACCGATGGCGGCAATCAGTACCACGACCGCGGCGTACTTTCCATGGCACATGCCGGCAAAAACACCGGCGGCTCACAATTTTTTGTCTGCCACAGCCGAAACAACACTGCGCATCTGGATGGTGTGCATACCTGTTTTGGTAAAGTTGTGGAAGGCCTTGATGTCATTGATGACATCCGTGCCGGAGATTTGATTGAAGAAATTGTGCTTAGTGAATAAGCTGCTTAAGCTCAGATTCTTTTGTAAAATACAATTGAATTTCTACCTTTAGGTCGATAACCAAGACCTTAACTACATGAGACATTTTTGCCTGCTGGCCCTTGTCATGATTCTTTTGACCAGCCTGAGTTATGCCCAAAGTGAAACCCGCAGTTTTACCTGGGACGGTACCACCCGTGAATACATCGAATATTTGCCATCATCTTACTCCGGCGATGAGCCCGTTCCGGTTGTTTTTGCACTGCACGGCCTGGGCGACAACATGAGCAATTTCAGCGGAACAGGTATGCACCTTATTGCCGATACGGCAAACTTCATCAGCATCACACCGCAGGCACTTATGGCAACCTACATGGGTTACGAAATCGGTACTGCCTGGAACAGCGGAGCTTCAATGCAAGGCATTGTTCCCAATCAGGATGTGGATGATGTCGGGTTTTTGATGGCCATACTGGATTCCCTTGACAGCCATTACAATATTGACACAGATCAGGTGTTCTTCTTTGGCTTCAGCATGGGCGGATACATGTGCAACAAGATGGCATGTGAAGCAGGCAACCGCATCAATGCCATTGCTTCGGTTTCAGGAACGATGGGTAACGCCTATTCACCCGATCCTCAAGAGCACACCGCCTGCCTGCATTTTCACGGAACAGCCGATGAAACCGTGGCCTACACGGGCAACAACTCCGGCATGGACGCTGATTCTCTGGTAAACTTCTGGGTAGATCACAACGGTAACGATACAGCCGCAGTGGTTTACGAATACCCGGACAGCGAAAACGACGGCCTGACATTTGAGCGTTACGTGTATCCCAACGGTACAGAACAGGTGGCCCATATCAAAGTATTCGGCGGAGCCCACGAGTGGTATTATTTCCCAAACAATGATGTCGACTATGCGCAGGAAATCTGGACTTTTTTCACACAGCGGTTTAGTGAAGAGAGCGATAATGCATCAACAGGCACACACCACCGAACAGACGTTTCTGTCTTTCCGAACCCGGCCGGAGATGACATTCAGTTGAATTTTTCAAATGAAAATCACCCGCATCAACTCAGCCTGTACGATATGCAGGGACGCATTGTCCGAAGCTGGGAGATAACCACACCGCCTACGAAACTGTGTTTGCAGGGAATTTCTTCAGGCACTTATGTACTTCGCTCAACTGACACTGATTTCAGCAAAAAGGTGGTGGTTAAGTAAGACAAGCCTTTAGCATGGCCATCTCAGCGTTTATGAGGTTTATCCATAGTTTCATGCACATCACAAACCGTGATGATATTATTTTGAAATTCACCGCAGGTTTTATTAACTTTACTACATGTAATCAAGTTGATTTTTGTTATTATGCTGCACAACATGTTTGATTATTTGCATATGATTTTA
>CAYQMB010000136.1:0-6534 GCA_964418565.1 uncultured Bacteroidales bacterium
AAGGCCGGGAAGCATATTTTCCGGCCTTTTTATTTTTTAATATTTCCACTCTCCTCAGACAACGAAAACTGACATTTTATTGTCTGATTAGTGAAAAGAGAAAATGAGTGAGGAAAAAAAACTTGTCAAACAATGTAAACGCAGGAATGCCAGAGCTTTCGACCGGCTCTATGACAGGTATTCCCCCGTATTGTTTGCCATTTGCATGCGATACGCTTCCGCTAAAACCGAAGCTGAAGACATGCTACAGGAATCATTCCTTACCATTTACCAAAAGATTGACAGTTACAGGTATGAAGGTTCTTTCGAAGGCTGGTTAAAACGCATCACTGTGAATACGGCAATTAATATTATAAGAAAAAATGCCCGTAGCCTGCAAATGACAATGACAAAAGATGAATATCACGAAGTGGTTTCACAGGAAAACGATGTAATCTCGCAAATGAGTGAAAGAGATATCCTGAATTGCATACAAAATCTACCCTCAGGATACAGGACGGTATTTAATCTTTACGTCATTGAAGGATACAAACACAAGGAAATTGCTGAGATGCTCAATATCTCGGAAAACACATCAAGAACACAGTTGATCAAAGCCCGAAAAGCCTTAAAACTTGAAATGGAAAATATGGAAATACGAAGATGACAGAATTTGATAAACATATTAAAGACAAAATGGCCAGTATGAAGGTTAAGCCTTCACCCGAGGTGAAAGCCAGAATTCAGGCGCATGCGCCCAAGCCCGGGGTCAGGAGTTTTGTCAGAAGCAATGCCGGCTGGTTTATAGGAGCAGCAGGGTTGATTGCTATCATTTCTGTCATATTACTGAGCACACCGGATCAGCAAAATACAAACACAGGCAATGACGGTTCAGTACAAAACAGCATCCAGACACCACCTTCTGAAAGACAAAACACATCTCCACAACATCGTCCGGGTGAGAGCGAAACAGACAAAGAAGCTGATATACCTGTAAACATTGACCAGCCAGAGGTTGAAGACATATACATCTCCACGTACAATCCGGAAATGGATATCAAAGCCGGTAAAAACGGACGGTGGATAAACATGCCACCGGAAATCATTGTTTCAAAACATGACAACTGTAAAATCACGTGTACAGAACATGGCACATATAATGCAAGCTGGCAGGACAGCAAAGGCAACACCACCACTTATCACATCACATACAGGGAAAAGCCCCTTCTCTTTACCACTACCGACACCAGCGTAAACACCAGGACATGTATCATTAGCTGTAAGATCAGTGAAGGTGAATGGATCGTACCTGACGGATTAAAACTGGTAAAATCAGACAATAACAAAATCCGTTTAACAGCTGAACGGTATGGTAAATACACCTTAGTACGAAACGAAGTAGATGCAAACGGCAGGTATTCCGACAGCATCAACATCAGTTTTATCGCCCCGGACAAAGCAGTGCTTGTGTTAAAACAACCGCTTTGCCCGGGCGATCCCGCCACCGTAAACGTACCTGCGAACCTGCGTATCGAGTGCGATAACATGACAGTTGAAAACAAAAACAACAACATCAGCAAACTGCATTTTACAGATAAAGACATAATATCTTCTGCATGCAGTGTATATAATAAAAGTAATGATCTTGTACAGGTCTTAATTTTTAATAAACCCGAAAAAACCAAACCCAAATATACTCTGGAGGATCAATCTTGTTATCAAAAGGGTCAAATCACCATTTCCAATCAGAATGATGTGATATCGTACACCATTGATGACACAAAGCTTAACCCGGGGCAAAGCAAAGCTCTTACACCCGGGAAGTACTCACTTTTCTGGACCGACAAGCATGGCTGCCATGGCGAGGAAACAATCAGAGTTCAGGCTACCCAATCATTAAAAGCCGAATTCAACATTGAAACCTCGCTTGACGGCATGTCTGTACAAACTCAAAACCTCAGCACCCTTAACGGGAACCTGTTTGCAGAAGGCCTCAATTACGAATGGTATGTAAACGGAGTATCTTTCAGCACTCTACAAGAACCCGAACTGCCATTAAATGCCCTTAGCAACACCATTGAACTCAGGATAAGTCAAGGCGAATTCTGCCGGGATACCTTCACCATGGAAAATATTGCTCCCGATGAGGCTCCTATCAGGGTACCATCCTTCTTCTCTCCTAACAATGATGGCTACTTTGATGAGTTTAAAATCTTAGTAGACCCAAGGCTTACGCGCTTTGAAGCCCTTATTTCCAATCGCGCCGGACAAATCGTTTACAAATGGAATAATCCGGAAGAAGGCTGGAACGGTAAGATTTTTGGTAAAGAAAACGCAGCCGAAGGCGTTTATTTCTACATTGTACGGGCGTACGACACTACCGGGCGCCCGATTGAAAAACGCGGTACCTTGCAGCTCATAAGGAAGTAGCCGCCACATATACTCCTACCTGATAATGTTTGTACTGCTTACCAACACATTTTCGGCATTCATTTTGCACAGATTTTTTTAAACATCGTAGCTTTGTTATTTTTACAACAAATTTTAACTATATGAAGCCATCGCTTTTAACATACCTGCTGATGAGCGTGCTGTTTATTATTGCTCAGCCTGCAAAATCTCAACGTTACCTCAGAAAAGGTGACAACGCTTTTGAACGGGAACAGTATCAGACAGCTATTAATCATTACAAAAAGCAATTTGAAAGAAGCGACAAATCCCGAAAAACCAGGGCAGAAGTTTCGTACAAAGCGGCAAAAGCATACTTGAAAATTTCCGAACCGGAAAAAGCCCTGATACAATTCAAAAAGGCTGAACGGTATAATTACGATGACCATTCCATGTATTTTGATATGGCAGATGCATACCTTCAGCATGAGGAGTTTGACTCAGCCTTAATGGCACTGGAGACCTATGAAGACCTTCACCCCAATGACCCCAAGGCAGATGCTAAAAAAAGGCAAATTCACAAAACACTGGAAATGCTGGAAAATCCAAGCAACACAAACGTTAAACTTGCCGCAATTTTAAATTCAGGCGAGCTGGATTTTTGCCCTTTTTACGGGTATAAGGATTACGAAAAAATATTTTTCACCTCATCACGATCAGTGCTTGATGACCCGGACATCAATATGGAATCCGGAGAATTGTTTACCGACATTTACGAAGCTGAAAAAAACCGTGACGGACAATGGACGCTTCCCAGAAAATCGCTGGGATCTGTAAACACTGAATTCGATGAGGGGGCGGCCAGTCTGAACAGACGGTATAATGTGCTGTACTTTTCCCGTTGTGAGTATGATCCCGGGGCTGACAGAGCCTGCCGTATATATAAAGCCAAACGACGCAGCATCTACTGGGCAGATGTCGAGGAGGTTATTATTCCCGGTATCCCCAAAGGCATCAGTATTGGTCATCCTGCCATTTCGGATGATGAGTGTACTCTGTATTTTGTTGTGGATTCCATGCTGGGCGGATACGGCGGTAAAGACATTTATAAAGTTACACGCGAACGTAAATCCCGAGCCTGGAGTGCCCCACAAAATCTAGGCCCTGACATCAATACGGATAAGGACGACTGTTTCCCTTATCTCAGAAAAAACGGATTGCTGTATTTTGCTTCCGACGGACACAACAGCATGGGTGGTCTGGATATTTTCGAAGCCGAAAACAACGGACCGGCATCCTGGGATGTACGCAACCTCGGCAGCCCAATGAACTCCCCGGCCGATGACTTCGGCATTGTATTCCGCGACGATAAAGCAGAAGGATTTTTCACCTCACGGCGCAGAGGCGGAGTGGGCAAATCAGACATATACCACTTTGAAAGACAAGGCATAGAAGCATCCGTATCAGGAACTGTATACGACAAAATGACCAACAAAACGGTTGAAGATGTAAGGGTGGAATTGTGCGATCAAGACGGAAATGTCATCGAAAGCATGAAATCCGACAGTAGCGGAAATTACAACTTCACCCTTAAAAAGAATAAGATTTACCAGATATATTTCCGGCTGCAGCCATATATACCTGCAAGCCAACGCATATCGACAAATAAATTAATAAAAAGTAAAACATTTAATAAAGATGTATTCCTTGAAATCCGATGATGTTTTTAAGCCATTGGCTTTCGGGTTTCACAGAATTCATTAATTTAGTAACCTGAAAAATCCATGCCCTATGAAACGAATAATGTTTTTAGTACTTCTGACTGGTTTTATTTTTAACACTGCCACGGCACAAACCGGTGTCAGGAAAGGTGACCAGGCTTTCGATCAATACCGTTTTGAAGAAGCCATTGAATACTATACCGAAGCCTTGCCCTCTCTCAACAGCAGTGAGCAAACCGCTCTGGTAGCTTACAGAATCGGATATTGTTATCGTGAAATGCGTGATTCACAAAAAGCCGAAGAGTTTTTCCGCAAAGCATTAAAAACCAATTCTCAGCGCCTGAAACCCGAATCAAGGCTGTATTATGCGGATGCCCTTAGAATGAACGGCAAATATGAAGATGCCATTGAGGTTTATGAAACCTACCTGGACCTGGTTCCCGATGATTATCGTGCCAAAGTGGGGATCGAATCATGTAAAACCGTTCCCAAATGGGAAAACCAGCCATCCCGTTTTGAGGTAAGCAATATGGCCTATTTTAATTCGCTTAAACAGGATTTTGCCCCGGCATGGGCTGATGATGATTTTGAAATTGTCTATTTCACCTCTTCTCGTGAAGGCACTATGGGGGACAGAAACAACCTCAAAAGTGGCCAGAAATTTACAGACATCTTTCAAATTGAACAAGACAGAAAAGGAAACTGGAGTCAGGCCATACCCATTGGAGGCTATGTGAACACCGAAGCAGATGAAGGTGCTGTTTGTCTCAATGAAAAAGGCAACCTCCTTTATTTTACCCGTTGTTTTGGCGGGGATAAAGTTAATATCCCCTGCAAAATATTTACTGCCACAAAACGCGGACGTGCGTGGAGTGGTACCGAAGAATTAAAAATACCGGGTTTTGAAGGTTACGAAGTGGGATATCCCAGCCTGTCCAAAGATGAGCTTACATTGTATTTTGCAGCACAAACACCCACCGGCTTTGGTGGTACCGATATTTACAAAATGACACGCGAAGATGATAAAGACCCGTGGGGAAATCCCGTAAATGTCGGTGAACCAATCAACACAACCGGGGATGAAACATTCCCTTACATTCGTGTGGACGGAAGCCTGTATTTTTCATCCGATGGCCATATTGGTATGGGCGGCCTGGATATTTTTGAAGCAAAACCCAAAGAAGATGGCGATGGCTTCCAGGATCCGGTTAACCTTAAACCTCCGATCAACTCATCAGCAGATGACTTTAAAATTATTTTTTACGGGAAGAAACAGGAAGGGTATTTTTCCTCAAACCGCCCTGGTGGGAAAGGCATGGACGACATTTATTATTTCCGGATGCCACCACTTGACATCGCTGTACGCGGTGTTGTAAAAGACACAACCAAGCCCAAATATGCATTCAGGCTTAAAGGAGCTAAGATCCAGCTTATCACAGATGAAGGCTTGCAGCAGGCCTTCGAAACCAGTGAAGACGGAACCTATTTCTTTGAAAATCTTGAAGAAGACACCGATTATATTATGAAAGCATCTTTGGGTGAAGATTATTTTGCAAACACATATACCTTCACAACCCGCGGAATCTACCATGATACAACCCTGGTAATTAACATCAACATGGCCAGCATCCCACAGATTATTGAGCTGCCAAACATTGAATACGATTTCAACAAGGCAACACTGCGTCCGGAGTCTACCGTAGCCTTAGACGGCCTTGTTAAAACCCTGAAAGACAACCCGCACCTCGCAATTGAGCTGCGTGCTCATACCGACTTCCGTGGTACAGACGAGGCCAATATGGAACTCTCTCAGGCCCGGGCACAATCCTGTGTGAATTACCTGACCGAGAAAGGCATCGAAAAAGACCGGCTCACATCCAGAGGATTTGGAGAATCCATGCCACGTACCGTGGATTCAACACTCGCCGCAAAGCATGACTTCCTGAAGCCAGGTAACATCCTGACAGAGGGCTTTATTCTTGACCTCCCCAATAAGGAACAGCGGGAAATTGCCCACCAGCTTAACAGACGGACAGAATTCAGCGTAAAATCCAAAACTTACGGCCTTGAGCCGGGTGAGGATCCCTTTGAAGCTGAGAATGAACATGTGATTAAAAAAGGTGATGCCGAAATCGAAGTTGGTGGCGGCGAATTTTAGCTAAAAAAAATAGTACTTTTGGCGTTCGTTAGGTGTAACGAACGCCTTTTTCTTTGTAAATTTTTACACGAAAAAATAATGAAAAACGTATCAGACAGATACAATAAACGCGGGGTTTCAGCCGCCAAAGAAGATGTCCACAAGGCTCTGAAGAATGTTGATAAAGGCATTTTTCCTACAGCATTTTGCAAAATCCTGCCTGACATTCTGGGCGATGATGAGGCTTACTGTAACATCATGCATGCCGATGGTGCCGGCACGAAATCGTCACTGGCATACATGTACTGG
>CAYQMB010000137.1:0-6531 GCA_964418565.1 uncultured Bacteroidales bacterium
ATACCCTGGGAATTTATATGAATTTTGAAAAGGATGGCATCATGTATTACGATAACGGAAAGATGGATGTTTCCGATGACAATATTAAGCTTGATTTTGGTAAAGGCGTTAGCTGGGCATTTACATCAGTTTGTGCCGATCGTGTTTTCAACGGCAGCGTGCACTACTCTCTTGGTGAAAAACCGGTAAGCGAAGCTGTTTATACAGAGGCTGTTAGCATTGAGGCACCTGAAAAGCCCGGAATCCGCTTTAATGGCACATATTTTACCACAAATACCGAACATAACGTGCAGTGGTTTCTGGATGGAAAAAGCATTGATGGTGGTAATTCTACCGTTTTATATCCCCGTGACCCGGGACGGTATTCGGTTGTGGTGTCTGAAAAAGGATGCCCTTCTGAACCCTCCACTGGACTGTACTATGAGCATAGTGATTTTAATGATTATACCGATCTGAGTAAGCTTAATTTGTATCCAAATCCTGTAAAGGAGGTTGCTTACCTTCATTTTGAACGTGAGCCCGGCACAAATGTGAAGTTTAGTGTGCATGATGCTTCGGGTAAGATGGTGGAAACCGGTGTGATTAAGCCCGAAAGTGGCTTAAGGCACAGCCTTGACATGCATCAGCTTGAGCCCGGTGTGTACAACATACGCTTAAGCAGCAAAGAACAGATTAAAGTAATATCATTTGTAAAATCCTGAGGCCATGGGCTTCTTTTGAAACCGCTTAATGTGATAATAACAGGTATCAGCCATTTTTGGTTTTTGTGAAAGAATGGAAACAGAGACCATAAGAAATCTGAAATGGCACGGATTTTCACAGGCATCTATTTTTCTTTTAGCTTTTCATCCAGGGTTTTAAGTTGTCTCTGGTTTTTTTCCACTAAATCTTTTAGGGTTTTCAGGTGCTTTTCGGCTTCTTCAATAGTATTCCGTTTCATGTTTGCCTGATCTTCAGTTATTTTGCCGCTTTCCAGTTGCTTGCTGACACGTTCTCTGGCTTCTTCAATGCGTTGTTCGCGCATTTTTATGCCTTGTTTCTGCCCGTTGATTTTTTCTCTGGCTTGTTTTCTGATCTCCCTGGCTCTGGCCCGTGCTTCTTCAGCTTTTTTATGAGCAGCTTCTGATGCTGCTTTGCCTTTGCTGTTATCCATGTGGTCGGTATGCAGTTCGTCTGTTTGAGATGCGTTTTCAAGGGCCTGGTCTGTATGCTTTTTTTCATCAGACATACCTTGATTTCCAATGTCCCGGGCATTTTCTCTGTCGGCTTGGCTCTCTGAGCTCTCACGCATTTCCGTTTGTTTGGCCTCTTTTTTATCCTTGCCTCCGGATTTCTTTTGAGCGTGAACAGAATTCAGTGAAAATGCGAGTATCAACGTAAAAATTATGGTAGTTTTGATTTTCATGATGATCTTAGGTTTAGATTGCGTTTAACAAACTGTCAATTTCTTTTTCCGTTTCTTTAAATTCGGCTTCCGTTTCCTGAATGGATTTTTCAAGCTGATCGCTGGATTTTTCGATGGATTCAGTTTCCGGGTCTGCCTTATCCTGTGTGTCGCCGGATTGGTTTTCCCCGCTTGTACATGCCAGAAATAAGACAAGCAACGGGATTAGTATGCATTGTTTTTTCATGTTTTAATGGTATTTAGGTGTTATGTACGCATTATACGTGTGTTGTTTTTATTTGTTATAATTTATCCGTAAATCTTTATTATTCTGCCTTTTAAAAATCAACCCGTTTGAAGATTCCAGCAATGGCATGTTTGTCATCAGGCTATCCTTACTACGGATGAATATACGATCGATACCATAATTCTGAATGTCGTCTACATGAATTGTGTCGTAATGCAACCAGCCATTGTATGCGGTGTTTGTGGTATCCGTGATGCTGATCATGGAGTCAGTCTGAGTGATTTCCCAGGTTCCCTTGTCGTGCTGACTGCCATCCCACCAATAATCCGTAACCTCCCAGTTTCCGTTTAAGTTGATTTTTTGTAAACTATACTCAGCCGCTTTGTTACTTGTTGATGTTGATACCAGTGAGTCAGGGGTGACAATGGTGAATGTATTAATTTCAAGAAAATCTGAAGACATGCGAATTGTGTTGTTTGACACAATGCCCGTGGCTGTGGTACTGTCATTATAGGTGAAGCTTATCAGTTTTCCGTTTTGTTCAGTTTTTACGGCTCCGTCCAGCGCTTCTGTATCCGAAGGGGTCCACATATGTTGATGGAGCTTCCAGTAGCCTTCGAGTTCCGGGATGTCAGATATCCTTCCTGCGTTATCTTGCTCACACGCGAAAAACAGAAGGGCAATAGCAGCAATCGGGTAAAGCTTGTTTACTTTCATAACTTAGGCGAGATGTTTAGATTACAATATACAGCTATCAGCCCAAATCTCAAAGTAAAAAGCGTAAAAATCACACCATCAGTATTTTGCAATGGCTCTGCCGGGATTTAAAAAAAACCTGCCAGACCAGAAATGACGATGATTTTAGCCGTTTTTCATATAATCAGTTACACGTTCGGCTGCAAGTTTGGAGCTTATGACAACCATCGGCAGACCGGCTCCCGGTATGGTTGAACCACCCACATAAAAGGTGTTTTTAAATTCCTCATCGTAGTTTTTTGGACGTAAAGCGCCAATTTGCATCATGCTGTGGGATAATCCCAGGCCCGCACCACGATAAATGTTAAACTGATTCTGCCAGTCTTCCGGTGTATAGGCTTTTTTTAGAACAATGTGTTCTGATATATTCTCACCGGTTCGTTCTGAGAAATCATCAATGATGCTTTGTATGATTTTGTCTTTATCCGACCAGTCGTTTTTATACAGCAAATTGGGAACAGGACAAACAAAAAACAGAGCTTCATTTCCTTCGGGAGCACAGTCGGGATTGTGCTTTGACAGCACATTAACGTAATAATACGGTTTTTCAAGTGTACCCGGATTTTTCATCACATCTTTAGCATAACTTTCGTAATTATCGCCCAAAAAGTAATTGTGATGCTCAATCTGAGGCAGTTTTTTATTGATCCCCAGGTAAAATGTCAGATAACCCATGGTCCAGCTTTTTTTATCCAGCTTTTTGGGGCTGAATTTGCTGCGATTGAAAACCTGACCTCTGAATGCTGCTGCATCGGCATTAATAACAAAGGCATCTGCCTTATACAGCTTGCCATTAGTGTCTTTTAGCCCGATGAGTTTTTCCCCGTTGCCTTCATAACCAACAATTTCTGTGTTGAAATGAAAATCGGCACCCATCTCTCTGAGCTTTTTCACCAGGCTTTCAACGATGGTATACATGCCGCCTTTGACGTTGTAGTAACCTGTGTTTGTGAATTCAATATGGGAAAGCAGGGTGTATATGGCATTGGTGTCAAAGGGTGTGCGTCCCAGGAAAAACGCAATAAGAGAAACAATCTGCCTGGCTTCTTTTGATTTAAAATGCTGCCTGATTTGTTTCCAGAACGATTTGGTTAAAACCGGCAGATGACCCGGGTTTACCTGCATCAGGGCTTTGACGTAATCCGTGAGGCTGTCAAAATTCTGCTTGATAACCACATCCACCGTATCGTTGTACAACTGCTCACATTTTTTCAGGTAAGCTGTCATCTTTGATTTAAAATCGGGCTCAACGCCTTCAAACTGTTTGCTGAGTTTATCAAGGTCTTTATAAATGACAAATTTTTTATCGCTGCCGCGGAAATTCACCGTATAAAGCGGATCCAGCTCAACAAACTCAAATGGCATATTAATACCAACGTCTTTAACCAATGCCTCAAATTCATACGGCATGCTAAAAAAGCTCGGCCCTACATCAAAGGTAAAGCCATCCTGTTTGAGCTGATTCAGGCGCCCGCCAGGCTGCTTGTTTTTTTCAACAAATGTTACCTGATAACCTTGAGATGCGAGCCTTAGGCCTGTGGATAATCCACCCAGACCTGTTCCTGTAATGAGTGCAGTTTTCGTCATGATTTAATTTCGTTTTTTACCTCGGGATACAATTCATTTTTTACCCAGTCAAACCGGGGTTCATACTGGAGTGTTTTTTTGCAATAATCGAGTGCTTTATCATATTGTCCTGTTTCCATATATGCCTGAATGATGGTTGCAAGCAGATTAACGTAATTCCAGTTGTTTTTCAGGCTGTCGGGGTTATTTTCCATGATCCGCACAGCATTTCGGTAATGCTGCATGGCGACCTCCTTGGATCCACCGAAGAGAGCAGGAGTATAAAACTCAATATTACCGAGCTGGACGTAGCCAAAACTGTTTTTGGAATCCAGCTTAATGGAATTCTCGGCAAATTCCAGACTTTTGGGCCCCAGAAATGGTGCTTTACGTCTGGCCAGAGCAATTTCGAATCCTACAAATGCAGCTCTGTATGCGTATATGGTGGAAAGCTGGTGATTTTTTTTCTCGAGTTTATCCAGCAGGCTCTCTGCCGTACTGATGTACTTTCTTGCTTCTTCCTCTTTGTCCTGTTCAATACTCCAGGCGATGTAACCGTACAGGTAATTGACAAGGTTCAGACGTTCCTGTTTTGATGCGGTTGCATTATTCTCCAGTACATCAAGCCTTTCTTTCCATGCACCCATATCACCTGATATGTATGCGTTGTAAATTTTTTTGTCTGCCTGGGCTGATGTTGTTATCTGAGCAAACAGCATTATCACTGCTATCCAAGCGATCTTCCTTTCCATATCATTCTTTTTTTTGTTCGTATCACTAACCCATTTATCATAATCTGCAGCATGAAAATCATATGCACAGGAAACAGTATAATGCTTAAAATCACGTTTTGTTTACTCACCATGGCATATGTGAACAGCAGTAGCAGGAGTGCAGCAATGTAAAACGTAAAATACTGTGGCATTGCTATAAGAACAGGCAGAAATCCCAGGGCTGAAAAAAGCCAGAACACAAAGGCAAGTGCCGGTTTATTACCAAAAAACATAAACACATTTTTTGAGAACCCGCTTACCGCATCCCGGTAGGAAGAGTACATCCGGCATTTAATACGGCTGTCACCGGTTATGCAGGCTGTGGGTAAACCCTGTGTTTTGAAATCCTGTGCTATTGCAATGTCTTCAACCACATGGCTGCGATGTCGGCTGTGTGGTACTGTGCGCCTGTATACATCACCATCAAACAGCATGAACTGACCGTTGGCTGCTGCGTGAGAAGGGTAAGGGGATTTCCTGACCAGAATCAGGGGCAGGAGGCTTAACAGGATGAAATTCATCACCGGAACCGATGCCCTTTCGCCGAGGCTTCTCATTTTCTGTTTGGGAAACACGGAGAGCAATGCCAGCTTATGCTTTTTGGCTTTGCAAACGGCATCAGCAATGATCTTATTCTCTATCCTGACATCTGCATCCAGAAACAAAAAATAGCGGCCTTTTGCTGCCTGTCCCAGTTGATGACATGCGTGGGTTTTACCAAGCCATCCATCGGGCAGTTGTTTTGACTTCAAGAGTTGGATGTTGGGGTGTTTCTCTGCAAAATTCTGAACAATTTGTGCCGTTTGGTCTTCAGACTGGTCATCCAGGACAAGGATTTCCAGGGGCTGGTTATTCAGATTGACAAGGTCTGTCAGCAATTTTCCAAGGGTTTTTTCTTCATTGCGTGCCGGGATAAGCACCGAGGTTTTTTTTACATTCCCGGGCTGCCCACCCCATAGCTGTTGCTGAAAAATAAGGTTCAGCATTGCATTGGTGAGGAGCATCAATAAAAATACACTTGATGTAATGGCCAGGAAAAGCATCATGATGTTATGGTTTTTTGCTGATTCATAACCTGATTGTAAAACGTTTGATATGCCCTTTCCACAGAGGTGGTCTGAAAATCACCGGCCTTATGCTGTTGAATGCTCATACTCAGATGTGGCTTTGCGTCAGAAAAATAATCGACCATGTTTACAGAAAATATTACCTGTGTCTCTGACGGGCAATTTCTTAATATGCGCTCTATGCCTTTTTCAAAATGTATGCTGTGCTGGTGCATGGAATGGATTTTTCCCTGTGGAAACATAAATGCCATGGTTTGTTTTTCCTCAAGCAAATCAGTGGTGTAATCCAGGCTTTCCAGCAGGCTGCGGGAGTTTTTTCTAACCGAATATGCCCCTGAATACTGGAAATACCAGTGTTTTTGCAGTTGGTTTTCAAGCATCATAAAATGGAATTTACGGTTCAGGCGCTTCAGGTTCAGGTGCATCATCCAGAAGCCATCCCACCAACTGATGTGGTTGGATATGACCAGTACAGCATGTCCCGAATCGCTGAAATCACCATTTATACGTGCTGATGCAAAGCGACGACGCATTAAAAAACGGGTTAGCATTTTAAACATCGGGTAAATGACAGTATGGTGTTTTGCTTTTATCATAATGCATCAAAGAAATATAGCCAAAAAGATAAAAAATACAAACTGACAGGCAAACAAAACAAGAGCCAGGGGGTTTTTTGTCCGTATTTTCAGGGCTTTAAGGATGCTTGTGAAAAGAACAGCCAGCAGGTACCATGCGATG
>CAYQMB010000138.1:0-6365 GCA_964418565.1 uncultured Bacteroidales bacterium
CTATTTTTATTGCCTTGCTATTGGCTTTATTTGCCATACCTGGCATAACGCAAAACAACTGCGGATTGTTTATTACAACAAGTTTTGACTCTGAATGTATATTAACTGATTATGACCGACCTTCAAAACCTTTAATTGATGAAAGCATCTGCTTTCACGCTTGTCGTGATTCTTATGTATATTATTACGCTGAAGGCATGAACAATGCAACTTATGAATGGAATGTACAGGGTGAAGAAAACTGGAATATTATTGACGAAACAACCATCAGAGTAAAGTGGCCTGATGATGGTGATGTGGGAAATGTTATCTGTACTGCAACAAGTGAAGTTGGACAGGTATGTACATTCAACAGATGTATTGAATTAATTGAAAAACCCATTGCCGGTATCAGTACAATACCTGAAGCTGACATGACCGGAGAAATCCCTGTGTTGGATGTTTGCTTAGGCCAAACCGTAACGTTTAGTGACAACAGCATTTTTAGCAATAACACACCACTTACCGGCTATTTTTGGGAGTGGGACAATGCCTCATATGAGGACGTAACCACAGAAAACTTTGATTTTACCTTTAACCAGGTTGGAGAATTTGAATTAAAACATGAGGTGGTAAACGAATGTGGATGTTCAGATATAAAAAAGATGGTAATCAGGGTGAATGAAAAACCGTCTCTTGAACTTGATTGCTATGGCACAGCCTGTGGGAATGCTGAAGTTACATACAGAATAAACAATACAGAGTGTACGGACTACATTTGGGAAGTGCAGGGGGGTACATTGGTGGATTTTAATTACCCAGAATTAACAATACAATGGGAAAATCCTGCATCAGGATATGGCCTTATTCGTTTAGATGGGGCTTATTGTGATGGAATATGTGATGATAATACATATGTAAAGATACCTCTGCTTACCAATAACACAGAGATTCAGGGGCCGGAAACTGTGTGTATAGATGAAGCATCTCTGTTTGAATTGCCTTTATGGGGTGCAACACAGTATGATTGGGATTTTAGTGGAAGCCCTGGAAATGATTATGTATTATATAATTCTTTGACACCAAATCAGCTTCTTGTAAGCTTCAATAATCCGGGAGTCTATACGCTAAATGCAAACTATACTAATGATGTATTGCCTGATTGCGGCAACTATCAAGCTGAAATATTTACAATTACCGTAAAAGACAACTTTGAAATTGATGCACCTGTTAATGGGTGCCCGGGAGAACAACTTGAATTTACAACAGATCCTCAAATTGATGCTGACTGGGTTATCTATGATGAGCAAGATAATCAGATTTACAGTGAAAACAGTAGCCAAATACTAAATTATCAATTTGCTGACCCTGGTAATTACCTTGTAACAGCTTACAATGATAATTATTGTCAGATTGAGCAGGATAATATTACCATTTATGAGGGCCCGGAACAACCAGAAATTACAGCTATAAACGGGCCACATACAGCCTGCCCTAATACTGCTGAAATGTATACAGCATCGGCCTCAGACACAATGTACTATGTTGGGTGGCAAAGTAACTATACAACTCCATCATCTTTCGACGGAGAAGAATTTACAGCAAACTTTGGCCCTACCGTGGGCAATGTTGGTGTTTATCATGTAGACCGTATCACCGGATGTAAATCTCAAGTAACATGGTAGCCTGTAGAAGAGTTTACTCCGCAATACAACACCCTTAATTTACCCGCCGGGGATGTTTGTGCAAAAAGTACATTTCAGGTATCTGTTACTGAAGAGGACAATGTGCTTTATAGCTGGGGTGTATCTCCGGCAACTGACGCATCAATTGTAGGTGATCCGTTTGGACCGACAAACAATGTCCAGGTGAACAATATTGATGAAGGAGACCTGATGATTGAATTAAACCGTGAATATTGTGATAATCAGGATGCCATTACCGGGATTGTACATGTTAATAATCTAACCGAACCAACCCTGAATTTATCTGATGAAGTGTGTGAAAATGAAACGCTGATTCTCGATGAAACCCTTATTTCAAATTCATCAGACATAGATCTTGTTAACGGTAATTTTACATGGGAAGTTAATGGTAGCACATATAATGGACTAGGTGCAGCCGTGCCGATAAATTTTACCGGTAGCTTTACCATCGCATTAACCTATGGTGCAAATCAGTGTGAGCCGGTAACTGTAGTTCACAATATGTATGCAATACCTGCTCCAAACGGTAATATTTCTCCATTTTATGTAAATTATGAAATTGGATTAACCATTAGTATTCAGGATGATGATGCAGGACAATTCAGCTATCTGTGGTCAACGGGAGCACAAACGCCAAGCATAACAGGGCTGGATTATGGTAATTATTCATGTACGGTTACCAATAACAGTGGGTGCTCAAGTGTCTTTAGCAAAAATTTGATCGAAACAACACCTACTGATAGTGTAACCGGAACCTTACAGATTAACAGAACAATGGAAAATGTCTGCGGCCATTATGAATGGTCTGCAAGTGGATACATTGGAACTCCTGTGGATTGGGAAATTGTACCTCAAAGCCAAACCATAACAACAAGTGGAACAGATAACCAGCACATGAGTGCTGACTTCAACGAACCCGGCTTGTATCAGGTTCTGGCCAAAGCACCCGCAGGACAAGATGAAATTTATATGGGAGTTGATGATATTGCCATTCCTGTTGTACCGGATTTTGATATTATACTCGAATGCGATCCAACCAACGAAAACAACCTACTCCTCACGCTGGATGATCAGACTTCATATTTGGATAACACAGTGTTTACAGATGACTACTGGACAATCGACAACGTGTTGCAATACGGAACCGTGTCTGTACCCTCAGGTGGATCATTTACAGTTGAACTGGTAAAAGCATTCACCTACACTCATCCTTCAACAAGTGAAGTATTCAGCGGTACATGCAGTGCCAGCATGCAGGTAAATACCGATGCCCGCGGACAGGCTGCCTTTAGCATTGTAGATTATCCAAGCTTTTGTGAGGGCACACCGGTTGTTTTCAACGATCTCTCCACAGGCGATATCATACGCTGGGAATGGGAATTTGATGACGGTGCCAGCTTAATAGGGCAAGATGCTCAACGGACATATAATGTTCCTGATCCAGATTACCAACCCTCCCTCACCATCACCGACAGCTACGGCTGTACTTCCTATGCTGAGCAGCAAATTGAAGTGGTGGCGAATGGACTGGATGGTGTGTTGTCATATGATTTAAACGGTCCATTTTGTTCTGGAAACGCATGGGAATTAAACTATAACTTTTCCCAAAACCCACAAAGCTCTTTTGAATTAGCGTGGATGCCAGAAGACCTCACAACCACCAGCAACCACCACGATGTGTACCAAACCGGAAATTATTATGTATTGCTGGAGGATGACAACGGTTGCCGTGCCCAGAGCAACATGGTGAATCTTGGCTTTGTCAACACACCCACGGCCTCCATACATGGTTTAACCTCTTACTGCCCGGATGAAAACATCAGCTTGCTTGGCAATGTGGGGGATGACTTTGATTATGAATGGACAATTACCGGACCTTCTGCACAAACAGATATCCTGACAACACCAAACATAATATACACACCCGATGAAGCGGGGATATGGACTGCACAGGTAGTGGTTATCAATACGGAGGGATCTACAGTTTGTTCAGATGCAATCTCCACTCAAGTGGAGGTACATCAGGCAGATCCAGCCCCCTCAATTGGTTTTGCCGGCAATGCCTGTTTGTCTGACGGACCGGTTGACCTGGGTAGCATGTCTGGAGAAGTGTACTGGAGCAATGGGCAGGTATCAACAACAGCTACCTATTTAACACCCGGGTATGCCACAGCGCATACAATCAATCCCACTACCGGTTGTGAATCGGAATATGCACATTTGTACATTGACCCCCAACCAAATTTTGATGGCTTGTTGACCGGCTGTTATAAAAAGTGCAAAGATTGGTTTCCACGACAGCTTTATACATACTTAACAGTTGATTCCATAGATTACGACTGGTTGCTGGATGGTCAGAATATCCAACATGATACAGAAGCCGGTGCAATAAACCTTGATTTGCCACAAAACCCTGCCGGTTTTGGGACTTACCAAATGAATGCCGGATATGGGGAAGGATGTCATGCCATTTCACCCACATTAACAATTCAGCAAAAAGAAAATTGCGATGACTCTTGTCTTTTTACAAAAGCTCAGCTTGCCGAATGCAGGGTGGATCATTGTGAGTTGGTTTATGATTTCTGGTTCCTGGCAGAAAATCAGTGTGAACGATCGATTATAACCCTCGAAAGCATTTCTTCAGAGTCGGTGGTGATTGTGACATCTGATTTACCAATAACCCTTAATCCGTTACAATCAACATTGGTACACGTCAGATTTGTTCCGGAAGAATTCATCATACTTGATAACATTAGTTTTGATATCCTGGTATCAGAAAATGGAAATATAACTACTTCAGGGGTGAGTTTTGCTGATAATGTTCTGGAAAATGGAAAGGATTGTTTCACTGAAAAGTGCCATGCCGAAATGAGTACTGTTGAGTTGGTTGATGATCAATCCTCCTTCATTTATTATTTTGCGATACAATATGAAACAAACGCCCAGCACGTTGAAGTATCAACTGAGGTTGGAGGTTTCTACCAGGGTAATCCAAATTATGACCCCTCAACAGGAATCATTGAAGGTTTGATTTCTTTTGATGAAACCTTTGTAATGAACCATATGAATGACACCAGCCAATTCTGTTTTAAGATTTTTGCGTGTGTTGACAACAGAATCTGCATAACGAAGGCTTGCATGTCTTTTGCTGAGTTTTTCAACTCACAAAGCAAATCTTACTCTCTTTCAGATTTTAAAGATGCAGATAACCCCTTAACAAATGGCGGCATTGATCAACTTGATCTGCATGTAACCCCGAACCCTGCTACAGAACAAATACATTTGACCGGTAACTCCTGTGAGCTTGTAAGGCAATATTGCATTTACAGTCTCAAAGGGGATATTCTACTCCGGTCTGGCAGGAAAGCAATCAACATTACAGGTCTGAAGCCCGGAACGTACATCATACGGGCAGATTTAAACAATGGCCGTGTGGCTTTTCTGAAATTCATCAAACAATAACTTGTCAAATAGCAGCAGAGCAGATTTTTTCTGCCTGCTGCTGTTTTCAGGCAACATTTTAGAATATTTCATCGTCTAACCAATAGCAATAACAGTATGAAACCAATTAAACATTACCGTAAGTCTCCAGAACCCATTTCAAACAATGATGGGAATACTCCTTCTATGAACATATTAACCTTAAATATACACAGGCATTTTGAACTTTTAACTTTATGAACTTTCAAACTTGTGTCCGCCCACCGGCGGATTCAACTTTATAAACTCAAACACCATGAAAAAAACGACAATTTTAATCTTAAGCCTGCTATTTTACAGCACTCTTTCAGCCCAAACTCCCCACTGGACTTTTGCCAAAGACTTTGGCGGAATGACAGGTGGTTTTAGCCAGAATCCCAACAATGCCCCTCATCACATGGAAATGGACAGCGAAGGCAATGTTTACATCTTTGGCTCATACGGGCAAATGATGAGCATTGACACCACCTACATGCCAACTGCAGGGGGAACCGACAACACCAGAGGAAGTTTTTTGGCAAAATTCAATTGTCAGGGCGAATTGCAATGGACAAAGGCGGTTAAGTGCCAGCAGTTTGATGCATCTTCCAACTGGATGCAAATAAAAAATGATACCATATATATTATGGGAACTGTACGATATAGTGAGCCATACAACACTTATTTTCTTGACACTATGATTTATGCAAGCCAAACAAACTACCCTTACTCTTTTCCCTGGATTGGTTATGGTTATAGTAGTTATTATAATTATTTCAGTAAAATAGATTTGAATGGTAATATACTTGAATCACACTTTTTAAACTCGGTTAGCACCAGAATGTATAATCAAGATATATATATACCGTTTTTTGTAAGTGATAACGAAATATTCTTACTTAGTAAGTATATCGCTAGTGAAGGTGAATATTCATTCTACATTGACTCTCTTGCTGTTATAAATAATGCTAATTATAATTTTGACAATTATATTCTTACTAAGTACAATGATGATTTTTATCCATTATGGCATAAACCCCTTATTGACAGCTTATCTACATGGCAAACAAATTTGAGTTTTAATGACATGGCAACTGATACAGATGGAAATATGTATTATGTAGGAAAAGCTACATTAATCGACAGCGTTGAGCCATACAATCCCGCCGGCACCATCTACCTTGCCGATGGCCACAGCATAGAGTTTCAGGAGCACGGCAA
>CAYQMB010000139.1:0-1387 GCA_964418565.1 uncultured Bacteroidales bacterium
CATCATAGCAGCTTCAATGGCTATGGTGCCTGAACCACACATGGGATCGTGAATTTCATCCTTTTCCATCGCACCGGATGTCATCAGCAAACCGGCTGCCAACACTTCGTTCATCGGTGCCTCGGTGTGTTCTGTACGATACCCGCGCTTATCCAGGGTTTGGCCGGAGCTGTCCAGCGATATGCGGCATTGTTTGTCGGTGATGTGCAGGTTGATGCGGATATCCGGGTTTTGCTTATCTACCGATGGCCTGCGTTTATATTTGGCCATGAAATAATCGGCAATGCTGTCTTTCAGTCGCAGGGCTGCAAACTGCGAGTGGGGGAAAAATTTACCAAAACTCACGGCATCAATCAATATGGTTTTGTCCACATCAAAATACCGATCCCACTCCACATGTTTGGCACGGCGGTATAAGCGATCGGGGTCGAAAGCAAAAAACTGCTCAATGGGTTTTAATATGCTCAGGGCTGTGCGGAGTTTCAGGTTAGCTTCGTACATCAGCCGTTTGTCACCGGTAAAGCTGACAGCGCGGTTGCGTTTGACAATATCGCCGGCACCCAGTTCTTTTAACTCCTGAAAAAGCTGATCCTCCAGGTTATAAAGGGTTTTGGCAAGCATAGGAAATTCAGACATAGGCATCGCTTTGCGGCAAAGGTAGTGAAAATCCGGCAGGTCGCTTAGCGAGCAGCAGAAAAAGCAAGTCCGAATGGACTTGAATGTGAAAAGCCCCGGGTGAGGATTTTACATCCGAAACCCGGGGTATTTATTTGACAAAATATACCCGCTTTTGGCATGTGTTTTTGCGGCAAGTCGAGCAAAAAACCATGCCAAAAGCTTCTTGTTGCAATCTTTTTATTCCGGGTAGCAACCCGGGGCTATTCACATTTGACCAGTCGGTTAGCGGGTCAGATGTTACAGCGCGATTATATCTACAGGGCAATCAGGCGTCATCCGGGTGAAAACGTTTTGTTGACAAAGCCATTTGCCATACCAATAAAAACCCTGAATTCACAACCTTACATCCTGTTTTTTGTTAACCTGCAGGCTTAATTTGATATAAAAACACTTATCAACAAGCAGCCTTTGACAAAATCCTGCATCTATTTAAGGAAACAGGAATAAAAAAACATAAAAATCGTTTACTTTGTAAGGCAGATGATTTGAAAATTAGTGAAAGCAGTGGCTTTTCCGCAGATATGAAGAAGATACTTACGTTAACAGTAGCAGCGCTTTGTTTGGCGCTTGGAGTTAAGGCACAACTTGACATCCCTGATCCTCCGGTATTTCAGTCGGCCAGTGTAGTACCCGGCAGTGCTCCTACTCAGGTGGTGTTGAGCTGGCAGCCCAGCGATTCAGTGGATGTTGAAGGCTATGTGATCTATCT
>CAYQMB010000139.1:1487-6348 GCA_964418565.1 uncultured Bacteroidales bacterium
TGTTGAGCTGGCAGCCCAGCGATTCAGTGGATGTTGAAGGCTATGTGATCTATCTGGTGGAAAATGGCATCACCAGCAGTTACGATACCGTGTGGGGACGCCTGACCAACACTTACACGAACATGACCAGTGTTGCCGGTGGAGAGCCGGAAACGTACCGTATGGCAGCCATTGATACACTGGAAAACCTGAGCCGCCTTACCGATCCGCATACCACCATGTATGCATTTCCATATTACGAGATATGCGAGCTTGAAGTACGCCTTGACTGGACTGAGTACGAAGGCTGGGATAATATCGATCATTACGATGTGTACCGAAAGCTTGCAGGGAATGGCTATGCAAAAATATCCACCGTTAACGGTAGTAATTCTGAATACGTGGATGGTGATCTGCAGGCCTTTTCGCAATACTGCTATTATGTGGAGGCCTTTCGTGGAGACGGCATTTCGGCCAAATCCAACGAAACGTGTGTGTACACCAGCTCGCATGAGCCACCCACCTACATCAACGCTGATTATGCCAGTGTGGAAAACGGAAATATTGAGCTGAGGTTTTCCGTAGATTCCGCCGGCGAAACCGATCGGTACAAAATTCTCCGATCTGTTGACAGCGCCAACGATTTTAGCGTGATAAAAACCATTCCCAATTCGGATCAGCTCATTGTTACCCATACCGATGCTAATGTCAGCCCGGCAACGCATAAATATTTTTATAAGATTCAGGCTGAAGATCCCTGCGGTAACGTGTCTGCCGAATCCAATCATGCCAGCAACATTATTCTGAAAATATCTGCAGATAAAATGCTGAATCATGACCTGAGCTGGGATGAATACAAAACATGGCAGGGCGGTGTTAACCACTATAAGGTTTTTCGCCATTTTGGGGATGATGCTCCAATGCTAATCCGTGAAAAAGATCCCGATGAGCGTAGCCTGACCAATAATATATCTGATTACGTGAAAAACAAACATGAGCGCGGTGAGGTGGTTCCTTCTGGGTATTGTTATTACGTAACCGGAGTTGAAGACCAGTACAGTAACCCCCTGGGAATACAAGGCCTGTCAAAATCCAATGAGGTCTGTGTTTCTCACCGGCCACGGATATTTGCACCCAACTCTTTTTACCCGAATTCCTATGAAACGCAAAACCGGTATTTTAAACCCGTGGTAACTTTCGTGCGCAGCACAGGGTATGAGTTTAAAGTGTTTGATCGTTGGGGAATGGAGATTTTCAGCAGCAACGACCCGACTGAAGCCTGGGATGGCACCATTGATGAACGAAAAGCAGCTCCCGGAACCTATGTCTACCATGTAGTTTTTACGGATTTTGAAGGCGAGGAGTTTATGAAATCCGGCAGATTTTTACTTTATAATGAATAAGCTTAAAACTATCTTTGTACCTTTGGTAATCAAGTTATGAGTAAGCTGAGTGCAGAAGAAAAGAAAACCATTGAGGATCAATTTGATAAGATCCTTAACCTTTGTGTGCGTTGCCGTTCAAAAGATGAAAAGGAGCTTGTGCGTAAAGCCTTCGATTTGGCGGTAAAGGCACATGCCAGTATGCGTCGCAAATCCGGTGAACCTTACATCATGCATCCCATAGCCGTGGCAAAAATTGTTGCCGGCGAAATGGAGCTGGGTGTGAAATCGGTTATTTGTGCACTGTTGCATGATGTGGTAGAGGACACTGATTATACGCTCTCGGATATTGATGATATGTTCGGCCGTACCATCGCCAACATCATTGACGGTCTGACGAAAATCTCCCATGTGCTGGATAAAGATGCCTCGCTGCAGGCAGAAAATTTCAGGAAAATGCTGCTCACCCTTTCCGAAGATGTCAGGGTGATTTTTATTAAGCTGGCTGACCGTCTGCACAACATGCGCACTCTGGATGCCATGCCGGAGTACAAGCAGATTAAAATTGCCGGAGAAACGCTCTACCTCTATGCACCGCTGGCCCATCGCCTGGGTTTGTACATTATTAAAACTGAGCTGGAAGACCTGGCCCTGAAGTATGAGCATCCCCTCATATACAATTCTATATTGGAAAAAGTCAGGGAAAGCGAAGGGGAACGCAATGAATACATTGAAACCTTTATCGCGCCGTTGCAACGAAAACTGAAAGACCATCAGTTTGAGTGCTCCATATCGGGCCGACCCAAAAGCATCTACAGCATTTATAATAAGATGCAGAAAAAGGATGTGCCCTTTGAGGAGATTTATGACATATTTGCCATCCGCATCGTGTTCAAACCCAAAGAACACATGCCGGAAAAAGCCCAGTGCTGGAATATATACTCGCTCATCACCGACATCTATCAGCCCAATCCCGACCGCCTGCGTGACTGGGTGAGTACGCCCAAGGCCAATGGTTACGAAGCGTTGCATACTACCGTGATGGGCCCGGCTGGCCGCTGGGTTGAGGTGCAGATTCGCTCTCAGCGGATGAACGATATTGCCGAGAGGGGATACGCTGCACACTGGAAATACAAAGGCGATAGCGAAGATCAGACCCAACTGGATAAATGGCTGCAGCGCATACGTCAGCACCTCGAAGCGCCCAGCTCCGATGCCCTCGATTTTCTGGATGAGTTTAAGCTTAACCTCTTTTCATCAGAAATTTACGTTTTTACCCCAAAAGGTGAGCTCAAACGCATTCCTAAAGGGTCCACTGCTCTGGATTTTGCCTATGATATTCATACTGAGGTGGGAGATAAGGCCATAGGCGCCAAAGTGAATCACAAACTGGTACCGCTTAGCCAAAAGCTCAGATCAGGCGATCAGGTTGAAATCCTTACCTCCAATAAGCAAAGTCCGAAAAACGAATGGCTGGATTTTGCCATCACCGGTAAGGCCAAAACCAAAATCCGTTCATCCCTGAAGGAAGAACGGCGCGAATACATCAACAAGGGCCAGAAAAAATTTCTTGAAGTTATACGAACCCTTAGCTACCCACTCGATTACACTTCCTTCAAGAAGCTGAGGGAACGCTTTGATGTGAATAATAAAGAGGAGTTTTACCGCCGAATCGGTGCCGGAAATATATCCGACGAGGATATTGAAAAACGCCTCCCGGGAAAACGCCGCAGCACCTGGGGACGATACTGGCGATTGCAGTTTGGCAAGGGTACTTCAAAATCAAAATCCAAAGAACCGAAAACGGATAAAAGTGGTAAGAAGCTGGTTATTAAGGAAAACGAATCCGAGCAGAATTATAAACTTGCAAACTGCTGCAATCCCATTCCGGGAGATGAAGTTGTCGGTTTTCTGAATTCAGACAAGGTGGTGATGATCCACAAGAAAACCTGCCCCAATGCAATCGACCTGATGGCAACATTTGGTGACAGAATTATTGAGGTAGACTGGAAAGTTCAGAAAATACTCAGTTTCCCTGCCCGGATAAAAATGGAAGGCATTGATGATATCGGCATTGTGTATCGTGTGACACAAATTATTTCTACCGAAGCTGATGTCAATATGAAAACGGTTAGTTTTAATACTGAAGATGGTATTTTTTCCGGTGAAATTGATTTGTTTGTGCATAACGCAAATGACCTTGAAGACCTGCTAAAGCGGCTGCGCAAGATCAACGGCATTAAAAAAGTATACCGAACACAGGATAAAACCCAGACATGAAGGATACGGAAGTAAAAGCATTGATAAACCTGCTTGACGATCCGAATGAAACCGTGTTTCAGAGCGTCAACGAGAAACTGCTGGATGCCGGTGAGGACATTCTGCCTCTGCTGGAAGCACGTTACGGCATTGATGATAACCCGCTGATGAACGAGCGCATTGAAAAGCTCATGGAAGACCTGCGGAATAAAAACTTTTTTACCGACTTCAGATCGTGGTGGCAGGATGACGACAAGGGACAGCTGCTGCATGGCTTGTTTTATGTCAACAGCCTGTATTATCCCGATACGGATTTTTACGAGTTTAAAGAAAAAATGGAACGTCTGCGGCGTAAAATATGGCTTGAAATGAAGGAAAATCAAACCGGATTTGAGGCCATAAAAGTGTTGAACAGATACATTTACATTATCTCAGGTTTTGGTGTGCAGTCGAGTAAAGACAAAGAAACAGCCGGACTCTTTCCCGAGTACATTTTTGCCAATAAAAAAGTGTCACCCTTCCCCTTTGTCGGCCTGTATTGCCTGATCGCAGATAGTCTCGACCTGCCGGTTTATCCGGTTTACCTGCCCGGTCTGCTGGTTATGGCCTATCAGAATAAGCAGGTTGCGCGTGAAGCATACGGAAAAGACAGTACCGGCGTTTTGTTTTACATTAACCCCTACGATGCCGGTGGGTTTCTCGGTAGAAAAGCCCTTGATTACGTTGTGGAAAAACGTGAAATCCCTGCCGAACCCGACCATTATACACCCGTTTCATACCGCAAATTTATCCACAAATACCTCCGCTACCTCTGGGATTTGAATGTCTTTTCACCAGATACTTCCGCCTTTCGCCGCCTTGAAGATATGCTGAAAATTGTGCGCGGAGAAGGATAGTCATACTCAATATAGCTTTACAGTTTCCCGGGTTGGTATTTTGTAATTTGATTGATGTCGATTGTTATTTCATTAATGTGCTGTGCCCCTTTTGGGTTTTTTTATGGTAGCGACCTTCAGGGGCTTCCAATCATCTGTGCTTCATATTGGATAAGATTTGCAGTAAGATAAAACAGAACGAACCTGAAGGTCTTCCTGTATAGCAAAAAACCAAAAAGGGTCGGTCTGCGGCTTATATCTGCATGCCCTGTCAGGCGTTTCTGCTATGCTGTGCTTGTGAGCTCACGTTCCTCGCTACAGCACAGCGCAGAAAACAATCTGCCAGTGGATGCAGGATGCCAGCCT
>CAYQMB010000140.1:0-6346 GCA_964418565.1 uncultured Bacteroidales bacterium
AAATGCTTTAATTGTGGTAATGTTTTTAAGCTTTCCATATGACAAAATTAATAAAATTAAGCGAGTTTATTTCCTTCTCCTTTATGGCTGATGCACTATGTTAAACTTTCGAAGCGATTTGCTACCTCTTTCTTAAATCGCTTCATGGGGGGGAGAAAGAAAACCGCGTAAATTATCACAGGCAGAATGATGCCCAGCAAAATAAGGGAGAGGTAAAACAAAAACCTGGCTGTGGGAGATGCCCAGCTACCTTTTATGATAATGGTCTCCTTACCGCAATATACTTCAGCACCGATGGCTTTGTTCTTTTTTACGGTGAAAAGTGAAGCACTCCGCTTTTTGATATTCGGATGGTCTGCGCTTAACAATTGCATTAATTGTTCCGCTGTATACGGTGTCGCTGGCTGGGGAATTCGCATTTTTTCCCGAAAGATACGGATTTTTGTGGAATCACACTTAAGAGCCAACAGGGAATTTATTTTGATGCATATTGCATAACATATATTAAACAAATGTTCAAAATAAACCTGATGAAATATGTGGAAATGTGATGGTTGTATTTATAAGCGTATGTTTATGCATGATTTTCCCGGCACGCATCTGCATTTTTTATTAAAGGGATGTTAATTCTGTTTAATTTCAGACTTCAAATACTTAAATTTGTTGTGATAAAAAAAAGCAGGATTATGAAAACATACGATGTAATAATTTTAGGCAGTGGACCGGCTGGTATAATTGCTGGTGTTACTGCGAAGAAACAAAATCCGGATAAATCCATACTGATGATAGCTAAAGATGAAAAAGGCCTGGTACCATGTGGTATTCCTTACGTTTTTCATCGTCTGGATGATGTCAGTAAAAATGCGATGGGACCAAAGCCTTTTGTAGCGGCTGGTGGTGAGTTGCTGATTGATCCGGCAGTATCCGTTAATGTTGAAAACAAACGGGTAAAAGTTGAATCCGGTACCGAATATGCATACGAGAAACTGGTGTTTGCTACGGGCTCAACACCCACCGTTCCGACATTTATCAAAGGCCATGAGCTGGATGGTGTGAAATATATCAAAAAAGACTATCACTACATTGAAACAATGAAAAATGATTCAGACAGCCTGAAAAACATTGTGATTGTCGGTGGTGGATTTATCGGAGCAGAGGTTGCCGAACAATTTCAGTTGACAGGAAAGCATAATGTCTCATTGATTGAGCTCGAAGAGAATTGCTTCAGTAAAGCTTTCAGCCCTGAACTTGCTGCCATTGCCACTGAAGAAGTCCGCAATACCGGTGTGAATGTGCTGACAGGTACCAAAGTAACTGAATTTGCCGGCGACAATGGCAGGGTGAATTCTGTAAAACTCGACTCCGGTGAAACGCTGGATGCAGAGATGGTAATTGCTGCCATTGGATACAAGCCAAACACACAGATTGCAGTGGATGCCGGTCTGGAAGTAAACAGCATTGGAGCACTAAAAGTTGACCAGTATGGTCGTACCAGCGCCGATGGGGTTTGTGCTGTTGGTGATTGTGCCGGAACCGTTGGATTTTTAACCGGTACAGAAGATAACATTATGCTGGCCTCTACAGCAACTGCTGAGGCCCGCGTTTGCGGATACAACATGTTTGGCATACGCGTGAAACGCTGTTTTTCCGGTACACTCGGCGTATTTTCAACAGCCATCAATGGCCTTTCCATGGCCGCAGCAGGTTTAAATGAAAATACCGCGAAAATCGCTAATGTCCATTATTTAAGTGCGGAATTTTCTGATGTTGACAGACACCCGGGAACCCTTGACGATACATCCAAAATGTCAATCAAGCTGTATGCATCTGAGTCGGATGGCAGCATACTTGGCGGAGAAGTCTGGGGCGGACCGTCAGCCGGAGAAATTGTTAATATCATTGCCATGGCCATTCAGAAGAAGGTTACTGTCTGGGATCTTGTGGCTTATCAGGTGGGTACGCATCCATTGTTAACCACTGCTCCGACAAAACCTCTGATTGTGAAAGCTGCAGAGGGTATTATTGCAAAAATGCGATGAATTTGGCTCAGTAAGTATTAAAAAAGGTCATGGCTTTTACAGCGATGACCTTTTTGTTGTTTATACCAGAAAAGAGTTTACTTTCCTTCGTATTTTTTCTTTGACATCAGGTACTGTGATGCTGTCAATGATGCTGTCAAGGTATCCGGACTCACGAACATACCTTTGAGTGTAGGCATAGTTCAGGTCATATATCCAGGCAATTTGCAACAATTTGAAATCATTCAGGTAATTCATGTCTGATTTCATGATGGTTTTTTCATTCATGAACTGCTCCATTATATACGGGCTGATTTTATCTTCATTGTTTAACCCCAGCTCCAGACTGATGTTTCGTTTTCCTGTCAGCATTTCTTTGTAATAGGCATCCACAATGCGGTAGATATCCATTTTGTCTGCATCGCGAATCATCATACTGAATTGCAGTTCACGCTCATTGAGGCCATATTCAATGGCTGGTAACCCGTGATTGTGTATGGCGGTTTTCATCAGGGATGCTGTTGACGGGGAAAATTCATCCAGTTTACCTGTTTCTTCCAGCACCTGAATGCCCAAATCGCCGTGATACAAGGATTCTCTGTCAGAAAATGTCTTAAAATCCCGGTATTGCTTAAACCTGCCGATATCGTGAAACAGGCCGATGACGCCGGCAAGGCTTCTGTCATGTTCATTCAGCTTAAGGTAATCGGCCAGCTTTAACATGTGATCTGCTACCAGAAGCGAGTGACGTCGCTTTAGCAGGATGTTTTCATTATAAACCTTATGTTCCGGTTCCAGAAAATCCTTGACATAATCACACAACCAGTGTTTTTCACAGTTAAAACAGATATCGGATGATGCCATTATGCATGCTCCTTTTTAAACAGCTCAATGCGGTTTTTCAGTTCATCCATCTGATCAAGGCCTATCTGAGAAACACAGGCACGCAGGCCTTCGGTTCTGTCAGACCCTGTGTTGTCAAGTGATATCGCGGAAATACCAAAACGTATCAGTTCTTTCAGCAGTTTTCCGCCGGTCATACCGGGATATGCGATGGTGAAGTAAAACCCGTCGGCAAGTACCTTATCCACATCGGTGTCATACACGATGCTAAAACCTGCATCCAGGAACATTTTTTTCATGATGCGAGCGCGTTCACCATACTCTTTTACCGAATCGACAAAGTTGAATTTCCCTTCGTTTGCAGCTTTAAACATGGCTGCCAGCGCATATTGTGCTGAGTGAGAAACCCCGGATGAAAGCGAGTAAATAATCCGTAAAACAAAGGTATACCCAAACTCTTCAGCGCCGAAGCGTTCTTTCAGCATAGCATATTTGCGATGGAACAGTGCATCTGAAATGGCCGTTATTGCCAGTCGCTGACCTGCATAACTAAAGGCTTTGGAGCTGGATATCAGCAAAATGTAATTGTCGGTGTATTTGGTAACGCTTGGCTGATAGGGAGGTTCTCCGGGTTTTGATAAATCCTGCCTGAAATCCATGGCAAAGTAAGCCAGATCCTCAATAACAATCACATCGTATTTGTTTGCCAGTTCGCCAATAATCTGCAATTCTTCTTCAGTAAAACAAATCCATGTGGGATTGTTTGGATTGGAATATATGATGCTGTTGATGTTTCCTGCTTTCAGGTAGGATTCCAGTTTCTCCCGCAATTTGGAACCGCGGTAATTGTATACATCAAAGCTTTCATATTTCTGATTGAGCACACGGAATTGCTGTTTCTGCACCGGAAAGCCGGGATCCATGAACAGTGCCGTATCCTTTTTCGGATCCAGGTTGTTACACATCAGGAAACTGGCGTATCCGCCCTGCATGGAACCAACAGTGGGAACACAACCTTCTGGTTTAATATCCGTATTCATGAAATTTTTGATAAAGCGGGAGGCTTCTTCTTTCAGGGCTTTAACACCATCTACCATTGGATAGTCGGAAGCCACACCACGGCGCAGAGCATCAATTTCACCCTGTATGCCAACTTCAGCAGGAGGCAGGCCGGGAACGCCCATTTCCATGCGCATGAATTTAACCCCACTGTCTTCCTGAATCTGATTTACCATCCCGACAATTTCACGAATGGTTGCTTTTCCAAGGTTCTCCAGACCAAATTTAGTGGCAAACGAGTCGACATACGACGTATCAAAAGGCAGATGCTTATTCATAGTTTTAACATTTCTGATTCAGTTACAATATTAGGAAAAAACATGGGAATAATAAATTTTGTACAACATGAATGCAGCGTTTTTTACATGTTTTGCGTCATCACTGAGGATTTAAGAAAAATTATTAATACCCTGTTGGTTTACGTGATTTTTCTTAGTTTTACATCGGTGGGTTAAGTAAAGGGTTTCTGTTTATGCTTAATCAGAAATCAAACATTAACAAAAATTACATTATGAGACGTTTTTACAGTTTACTGATTCTTGTTCTGGTGGTTTTATCAGCATATGCTACACCTGTAGATAAGGAGCAAGCATCAAACATGGCAGATGCATTTATGTCGCACAAAGCAAGCTCAGAACATGTGGATCTGAAAGGAACACAGCGTTTGCTGAGATCAGGGGAAGATGACAGCTACTATCTGTTTTCTTATGACAATGCCTGGGTAATTGTTTCGGGCGATACCGATATGTATCCCGTGTTAGGTTATTCGCTGGAGGGAAAAATCAATCATTTACCTCCGGCCATGGAATCTTATCTGAATGCCCGCGAAGATCAGGCAAAATCCCTGCGCAAGCACAAACTAAGCTCCGAATCAAGCCGTCGCGCATGGCAGGCTTTTGAAAGGGGCATATTCCAGGAAAACAGCCGGTCGGTTGATCCGCTGGTGGAAACAAAATGGAATCAGGGTTGGCCGTATAATGCTGCCTGTCCGGCACATCCTGCCGGTCCGGGTGGTCATGTGTACGCAGGTTGCGTTGCCACAGCCATGGGACAGATAATGAATTATTATGAATACCCCGAAACCGGTCGTTTTAGCACTACCGTTCCGTGGGGCGAAGATATTGAAGTTGATTTTAGCGAAACAACCTACGACTGGGATGTTATGGGTACTGGCATCAACAGTCAGTCGCAGGAGGCTATTTCTACTTTGCTTTTCCATTGCGGAGCGGCGGTTGATATGAATTACAGTTCAGACGGTTCCGGCAGCAACATTTCAACGGCGGAATATGCACTGAAATATTATTTCCGGTATAAACCCGGCAGTGACTTTCTGACCAAAAGTTCTTTTCTTGACACTGACTGGCGTTTTATGCTGAAAGAGGATATTGACAAGCAACATCCTGTACTTTACCGCGGCGTTAGCAATAATGGTGGCGGACATGCCTTTGTTTGCGATGGTTATCAGGATACCAGCTATTTTCATTTCAACTGGGGCTGGTCTGGTTCTGGTGATGGTTATTTTCACCTTGATGGCATGGATTTTCACTGGAGTCAGGGAGCTGTTTTCAATATTTCACCATATTGGGGAGAATATTGCAGCAGTACCGTTTACACACAAGCCGAATGGAGCTTTGGAGACGGTTCAGGACCAAATTTTTACTGGAATGATACCGATTGCGAATGGTTGATTCAGCCAGAAGGCGCTGAACAGGTAAAAATCAGCTTTAGTGCATTTCAAACCATGCAAGGCGATGTGTTGCAGATTTACGATGGCGCTACCACGGATGCTGAGCTGATAGGATCATATTCCGGAGGATCAGCACCAGGGGAAATCACCAGCTCCGGTCCGTCTGTATTGCTTCGCTTTATGACCAACAGTGATGGTCAGTCCAGCGGTTGGGAATTAAATTACGAATCCGTAACCACCAGCCTTGGCGATTTTGCTGCTGAAGGTTTTAACCTGTATCCAAACCCGGCTTCTGATGCTCTCTTTGTTCAGATACCCGGTGATCAGGCTGTTATGATTCGGATTTACTCAGCGGATGGCCGTGTGCTTCTTGCTGAAAATCATCAGGCAGGTCGTCAGATTGTTGACATTAGCGATTTGCCCTCCGGGATGTATTTTCTGCAGGCATCGAATGATAATACCACCACCCGCAAACATTTTATTGTTAAATAAGACAAAGATTTTATACAACAGAGAACAGGAGGCTGTCCGCTAATCACAGGATGGCCTCTTTTTTTATGCATGGTATTTTTCCTGTTTGTGCACTACATTGATTTATTTCAAATATAACATTTGATAATCAATAATTTATGCCTTTATAAAATAGAATTTGGGTGCCCCAGCACGTTTTATTTGAGCATTACAGCATAGTATTTTCATTTCTTTCGTTTATACCCCCGAATATCGCTTGCCAGAGATT
>CAYQMB010000141.1:0-6337 GCA_964418565.1 uncultured Bacteroidales bacterium
AAGCGGATTTGATGGTTTTTTGGGGAGCTCCTGGCTGGCTGGAATCATTAAAACTACGACTAAACGGATTATTGCTGGTTTTATGGCTCTGGTTTGCCTGCCCCTTTGCCCGTGAATATCACAAATTTTACTTGTTTTAACAAAACATTAAAATTTATTATAGTCAGTTTAAAGGCTTAGTGCCCGATACAAACGATTTTATTCATACCTTGTCCTTGTAAAATCAAAAACAGTTTAAAATGAAAAAAATTCGTATCGTATTTTTGATTGGTGTACTGATGTCTGCTATATGGGCATGCCAACCAAAAGAGAAATTCCAGGTAGGAGAAGTCTACAACGGATTCAAACTTGAACAAAAAAAGTTTGTTGAAGAAGTGAATGCCGAATGTTTGTTTTTTACCCATGAAAAAAGTGGAGCACGCTTGATGAAAATCATGGCGGATGATGAAAACAAACTGTTTAATGTTGCATTCAAAACCCTGCCCTCTACCGACGGTGGTACTCCCCATATCATTGAGCATTCGGTGCTTAACGGATCGAAAAACTTTCCGGTAAAAAGCCCGTTTGAAATTCTGACCAAAGGCTCACTCAATACCTTTCTCAATGCAATGACCAGCTCAGACTGGACAACCTATCCGGTTGCCAGTATGAATGAAAAGGATTATTTCAATCTGATGCATGTGTATCTTGATGCCGTTTTCAACCCTCTGCTGCATGAAGATGACAGAATTTTTGAGCAGGAAGGCTGGCATTATGAGCTTAACAGTTTAGAAGATGAGCTTACCTACAAAGGCGTTGTTTATAATGAAATGAAAGGTGCCTTTTCACAGCCTTATCGCCAACTTAGCTACCTTACATACAAAACCCTGTTTCCAGACAACACGTATGGTGTTTCTTCGGGCGGACATCCGGATGCAATACCAGATTTAACAATTGAGCATTTTCGTGATTTCCATAAAAAATACTACCATCCAACAAACAGCTACATCCTCCTTTACGGAAATGCTGATCTGAACAAGGAACTGGAATTCATTAACCAGGAATACCTGTCAAACTATGAAAAATCGGATGAGGACATCAGCATTGCTGTTCAAAAAGGTTTTGATGAACGAAAAGAAGTCACCGGAACCTATCCAGTTGCTGAAAATGCTGAAACAAACGATAAAACCTATCTGACATACAGTTTTGTCTTCGGTGACAACACAGATCCGGAAATGAACTTTGCACTTCGCATTTTGGGTCAGGCACTGGTTGGGCATGAATCTGCACCTTTACGCCTCGCCATTCAGGAGGCCGGCATTGGCAAAAATGTGTATGCATACAACAGAAGTAACAAGCAGAATGTCTTTACCATTGGTGTTGAAAATGCCAATCCCGAAGATAAAGAAGCCTTTGAAACCATCATTTTTGAAACCCTGAATGAAGTTGTTGAAAATGGTTTTGATGATAAAATGCTGGAAGGCATCGTTAACCGGATGGAGTTCCGTCTGCGTGAAGGCAATACCTCGCAGAAAGGTATGATGTACATGTACCGGACCATCCCATACGTGTTTTTTGCTGATGATCCTTACCTCGGCCTCGAATTTGAAGCACCTCTGGCTGCTATGAAAACCGGACTGGAAGAAGGTTTACTGGAAGACATCATTCAGAAAGATTTTCTGAATAACAATTTTGCATTGCTAACCGTGATGAAACCCGAACCGGGATTAGAGAAGAAACGCAGTGAGAAAATTAAAAAAGAGCTTGCCGATTATAAAGCAAGTTTATCCGAAGCGGAGCTCATGGATATTGTAGAAAACACCAAAGCGCTGAAAGCTTATCAGGAGAAAGAAGACGATCCTGAAAAGGTAGCTATGGTCCCCATGCTCGAGCTTTCAGACATTGACAAAGAAGCTGAATTCTTTGAAATCGAGGAAAAATCCGTGGACAATACAAAAGTGCTGCATTACAACGATTTTACAAATAATATTTTGTACACAAAATTGTATTTTGATTTAAGGGTTTTGCCAAAAGAATACCTTCCATACGCAAATCTCCTGTCTGTCATTCTTGGTGATATGAGTACCGACAATTACGATTTTGGTGAGCTTGATAATCAGTTAAACATTCACACTGGAAGTTTCAGCACTTATATTAATGAATACCTTGTGAAGCAGTCAACCAAAAATTTTCTTCCCAAATTTACTGTTTCATATAAGGCAACTGAGGATAAAGAATCCGTTGCAACGGAGCTTGTATCTGAAATCATAAACAACACGGTATACAATGACAGTAATCGCTTAAAAACACTGCTGCAACGGCATCATTCAAATCAGATGTCTTACGTTAACGGCCGTGGCCTCAATGTGGCCCTCACACGCCTGGGCTCTTATCAGTCTGCTTACGGGGCATACAATGAAATGTTAAACGGATATGAATACTATCAGTTCATTGACAAGCTGATGGCAGATTTTGATGAAAATCAGGAAGAGTTGATTGAAAAACTAAGAGAAACGGCTGATTTACTTTTCACCAAAAACAATATGATTGCGTCTGTCACCTGCTCAGATGACAATTTCGATGCCTACGAAAAATCACTAACAGCTCTGAATAAAACCATGAGCGACAAAGCATCAGAAATGAAAGGCTGGAAATTTTCTCCGGAAGTGAAAAATGAAGGCATCATGGCTATGTCAAAAGTACAGTATGTTACCAAAGGTGCAAATTTCAAAAATCTGGGTTACGACTGGGATCCGAAAATGAAAGTTCTCAATCAGATTCTCTCCAGGGACTATCTGCAAACACAAATTCGTGTTATAGGAGGTGCTTACGGTGGCTTTGCCGGATTAAGCCCCTCGGGAACGTGTTATTTTGCTTCCTACCGCGATCCGAATCTCAGCGGAACGCTGGAAAATTACAACGCGACCCCGGATTTTCTGGAAAATTTTAAACCGGAAGAACAGGAAATGACCCGTTTCATCATCGGAACCATTTCTAAACTGGACAAACCAACAACTGCATCACAACGTGGTTCACGCGCAGTTAACAATTACTTTGAGCAGAAAACCAAAGCCGAAGCTCAGGCTGAACGTGATGCGATACTGAGTACTACACCCGAAGACATCAGATCATTCAAAACCATGATTCAGGATGTACTCAACGAGGATATCATCTGTGTTTACGGTAACGATCAGACAATCAAAGAAAATGAAGAGCTTTTTGACACCACATTTTACGTGTCAAAATAATAACTCATCTCATTATTAAAATTAGAGAGCTGTCCGCTATCCCGCGGATGGCTCTTTTTTTTGCCTTCATTCACCGGATTATCAAAATCAATAAATAAGCAGACATCATTTTACCCGAAATCAGGTATACTGTTTATTAATTAACGTAAATATTTTTATCAGCAAACACATTTTTTTACATTTTATTAACTTTTTCAGGAGTTTCTTATCCCCTATCTTACAGAGCATTAAACGCCCCCATTCTAAATAATCTGCTTTTATTTAGAATTTGTCTAAACAAAAACCTTTAAATGTCTGTTGCAATTTAGAACCAATCTATTAAACCGATTTATTTAAAATGCCAAAGAGACTATTGAAATAATCAAATACTTTAAATTAGAATTAATCTTATTTAATTTAAGAGATATGAAAAACTTATTTAAAACAAAACGCCAACATGTCAAAATTTCACAATTGATATTAGTAGTCATATTTTTATCAATTCCATTCAATCTTATAAGTCAAGAGGTTCAGAATTTTGACAATGTGAAAGCCATCAAGTCCGGAACATCTGATTTACACAGCCTGTATTATGACAATCAGCCCAGTTTGCTAATTAAGCAGGGAAAAGCCATTTCAAGCTCTGATGAATCTGAAAACCGCGTGGTTGAATTGAATGTATCAAACCTTCATTTATTAAATGAGCGGGATTACGATTTATCAAGTATAGAATTAATAAGAGTGATTTATAATAAGTCAGATAAACCCTCTGTGCTTGATTTATCAAAAATTAAGGGGCTTCAAAACCTTAAGGCGATCGTATTTCAGTGCAATTTTGATTGCACATCAAAAACGATTGAACCCCTTATTTCCATTAACACAAAAATCATACCTTCCATATATTATCTGATATCCATACCAGAATAAAATTAACATGATTTTGAGTCAAAAAAACTAACCTAAAATTAAAATATTATGAAAAAAGCGATACTAACAATAATACTATTGTCTGTGTTTTTTTCGTTTATAAATGCGCAGGTAATTACGCCTTTTACACAACGAACTTCTCAATATACACCCGGAAAAACCATTTATAACATAAAAGGAGATTTTGCACTCATAGGGAATACCAACCTGACACTTGTAAATTACGGAGACAACACATCGAATAACAACAATATGGAATATGTGGATGTTGATTCAGATCCAACAACACTGAATTCATCCGCTTCCACATTAGAATTATCGGCAGAGAATGGTGCAATACCTGAGTGTTCAAATATTGTTTATGCAGGTCTGTACTGGACAGGTCGCGCTCATGATGGAGGAAACAGCCCTGTAGAGTTTACTGTCAGCAAGAGTGGAACAACCGTTGATTTCAATAAACGCGAGGTTCTGATAAAAGGGCCTTCTGCTGGTTCATACTCATCTGTTACAGCAAATGTGAATGATATCTATTATCCTGAGACACAACACGGTCAAATGTATTCTGCGTATGCAGAGGTAACCGATTATGTTCAAACCAATGGAATTGGAGAATATTTTGTTGCAAATGTTGCGCTTCGCGAAGGTAATGGCGGTGGTACTGGTTATTACGGTGGTTGGGCAATGATTGTCATATATGAAAACTCCAAAATGGATTGGAGAGATGTGACTATTTTTGATGGGCATGCTTATGTCGCTGGTCAGGTCACAGCCGATTATACAATTCCAGTATCAGGCTTTAATACGGTACAATCTGGTGATGTGGATTTAAAATTAGGAGTGATTGCAGGAGAAGGCGACAGACAGATTAGTGGTGATTATTTTCAAATTCGCGACCATTCTGATAGCAATTGGATAACTCTGGATCATTCAAACAATTCGACGAATAACTTTTTTAACAGCTCAATCTCTACAAATGGGAATCCCCGAAATCCTGAAATTTTAAACAATACCGGATTAGATATTTCAATGTTTGATGTGCCAAATCCCGGGAATTCTGTTATTACAAATAATCAAACCTCAACTTCATTTCGATACGGAAGTACACAGGATACTTATACGATTTTCATGTTAGCCATGTCTGTTGATGCATACATTCCAACTCCTGAAGCGCATAATCATGTCATTAGTATTGATGGTGTGCCATACAATCCGGGAGATCCATTAATTGCAGAACCGGGCGAAGAAATTGAGCTTTCAATTGAAGTGCGTAACAAGGGAACTGAGCCCATTGACAGTGCAGAACTGGTTTTGCCAATTCCTTTTGCATCAGAATATGTGAGTAGCTCGCGTGAAGTATATTTTACACCGGCACCAAGCCCGGATGATTTGTATTTCGATCCATCAGAAGGAGCAAACGGCTCAGTCGTTTGGGAAATTGGAACTTTACCCTTACCTGCCGATCCAGACGATTTGCTTGGAAAATTAACGATTACAATTAAAGTGACGGAAGATTGTACCATTTTATCAAATGTAAATTGTGATTCCGAAGTTGTCGTTCATGGTCATATGAATGGAATTGGGCAAGTAAGTAGAACCTATTTCTCTAATCATAGTGCTATGCAAGGTTATGAAATGACTGGCATTTGTGTTGGTGAACCCATTAATGATCCGTTCAGTTTTGAAATCGATGAAGCCGCTTTTGTAACTGCAAATTGTGCTGCAACACCAAGTGTTTTATCCTTTTCCCAATGTAATATCAGCAACCCCATTCCAATTACAGAAGTCTCAGGAAGCTTTCCATCAGGATCCAGATTTTACAACGAATATCCTGTCACAGCATCTTCAATTGAATACAACATCTCAAATCCATTTCCTGCAACACCGGGAGTTAACACCTACTATGCGGTTCCTCCGGGTGCAACAAGCTGTTACTTTGAGTTTACCATCGAAGTACTTGATTTAACAAGCACTCCAATTGCAGCGAGTCCGGTTGAATATTGTCAGGATGATGCTGCAACAGCACTAACGGCAACACCAAGCGATCCGTCATACACATTGTTTTATTTCACGAGTCCCGGTGGCACACCTCAAACATCAATAACACCTTCTACTGATGTTGCCGGAACAACAACGTATTATGTTGCAGAAGGAATTTCCGCTTCTTGTATTAGTGAAAACCTAATCCCGGTTGATGTCATTGTAAA
>CAYQMB010000142.1:0-6312 GCA_964418565.1 uncultured Bacteroidales bacterium
CTTGAGCTGGAATATCAGCTTACCGGAGATGTTTACGGATCTGAGCCACATTACATTAACGATGTTCTGACCATTGAAAATCTGGGTCCGCCCATTGACTGGCTGGATGTGTCGCCCCACAACGGCGAGGCATGGCATATGAATAATGATACTGTAATTCTACACTGGGACACCCACGGAATGACAGCAGGAACCTACGAGGCACAGCTTAACCTGTATTACGAAAACGATACCATGATTATACCGGTGACCCTTGATGTTACCTGGCCGGTATCCGTTGAGGATGAGGTGGCTGATGAATTGCATCTGTATCCCAATCCCGCCTCTGAACGTGTGCATCTCAACGCAAAGCTTGTCCGATCAGGTGATCTTGATATCAGCATTACGGACATCAGTGGGAACCTTGTCAGGCGCATAAGCAAGGAGAATGTTATGGTGGGGAGTCATCGGTTTAGCCTTCGTGTTGACGATCTGAGTCCCGGGATGTACTTGCTTACCCTCCGCAGTGGCAGCGACGTTTGGAACAAACGTTTTGTCGTTATGTAGATGATGATGTGCCGTCGGCTATCACCCTGTCAGGGCTTCCATAGTCGGAGTTGAAGCTGTATTTATTTAAGTTAACCTGGCCCTGACATGGAAGCGCTATTTTCGAAAAATGCTTCCCAGGCTGGAAACGCGCATTTCTTTATACCCCAGTAAATACAGAAGCCCGACATAAAGTACAAAGCTAAGCAGCAGGTAATTGGATGTCGCCATCAGAATGTAATTGTACGTACCGTGCAGGATGATCGGAATATACCAGGCACGAAGGAGTTTATGCCATTTACCCCGACTGGTGAATTTTGCCCTTGCCAGGTAAAATCCCATGGTAATGCCAAACACTGCGTGGGCAGGAACGGCTGTCAACGCGCGCGTGATACCTACCTGATGCCCGTTACCGGTGACATACATGATGTTTTCTACCAGCGCGAATCCCAGAGAAACAAAGACAGCGTACAGGATTCCGTCAAACTTTTCGTTGAAATAATTGCTGCGCCAGACAATCAGCAGCAGAGCAATCAGTTTCATGCTTTCCTCGCACAAACCTGCAACCAGAAATGAATTGACAAATGCATGCTGCCATTCAAATGTGTAAAAATACTCTGTCAGCCGCATCATAATGGTTTCCCACCAGATGATAACCGGAACAGTGGCTGCACCACCGGCAAAGGAAATCAGCAGCATCCACCAGGGTTCACGATCGTACTTATCCCTGAACCAAACGTAAAACAGGATGAGAATGACTGGTACCGTTGCTATTCCGATCAGTGGCAGCATAATCAATCAAATTTAATGGCTTCAGACGGGCTGATACGGGTAACAAGCATGCTTGGCAAAAGGAGCATAAGCACAGTGATCAACATCGTGCTGATATTGAGCAGCAAGAGATGAATGATGTTCAGATTTATGGGCACGGTGGATACATAATAGGATGCAGGATCAAGTGAAATTATGCCAAATTGCTGCTGAAGCAGACACAAACCAACTCCAATCAGGTTGCCCCATAATAAACCACGGGAAATCAAAAATCCGGCATGGTACAAAAATATCCGGCGAATGCTGGCATTGGGGGAACCCAGGCTTTTCAGAATGCCTATCATATTGGCCCTCTCCAGGATGATAATCAGCAATCCGCTTACCATATTGAAACCAGCCACGGTTACCATGAGAATTAAAATCACCCACATGTTGGTGTCCTGCAGATTAATCCAGTCAAAAATTTGCGGGAATTGCACGGTGATGTTTTTTACCTGCAGGCTTTCGCGGTCGGGGGAATAATTGTTGCCCACAATGCGGGTCACTTCCCAGTCCATGTCAATGAGTTTATCAAAATCGTCAATCAGAATTTCAAACCCACTCACCTGATCATCTTTCCAGTTGTTGAGCTTGCGCAAATGTTTGATGTCAGCAAATACATAAACTTTGTCGAGTTCTTCCAGTTCGCTGTCGTATATGCCTTTAATTGTAAACTTACGCATGCGCGGCGGATCCTCAATGAAATACATCCGCAAATCATCTCCGGTTTTGAGTTTTAACTGATTGGCCAGATAGCGCGAGATGAGTACGTCATTGGTTTTAGTGCTGTCAGTAATCTCAGGAATGCTCCCGTCCACCAGTTGCTGCCGGAAAAACTCCCAGTAAAAATCGGTATCCACACCTTTCAGCATGATGCCCTGCAGGTATTCATCGGTTTGTATGATGCCCGCTTTGGTGATGTAGCGCTGCACGTTTGTAACGCCATCCAGATCCTGTACCTCGTCAATCCAGTCCTGATTTTCAGTGATCGGCTGGGTTTCAAAAGAATTGTTATTGTCGTAATTGGTTACCTGCAGGTGGGAGCCAAAGCCGCTTACCTTATCCCGGATTTCACGTTTAAAACCAGTCAGAATGGACACGGCAAGTATCATCACCACCAGTCCTAATGCAATCCCGGTAACGGCTATATTGACAATTGGCCGGCTGTAATTGCTTTTGTTTTTTTTGCCTTTTAACAGGCGGCGTGCTATGTATAATTCCGTATTCATTGCTTGTGTTGGTTACAAATGTAGCATTAAAAGGTGGAATTTGAAAGCCGCTGCCTTGGTCTGCGCCTTTTTTGTATTTTTGGTCAAAATTGCAATGTATGAAACGTCTTTTTAGTCTCCTTATTTTTACATTACTGGTGTTGCTAAGCACAGCACAGGAAGATACCATTACCATTAATGTTTTTGACTGGAACAAACCATCGCCGGAAGGCTGGAATGCCAGTTACGAGGGAACTGCTCATTTTCCGGACAGCGGGCAGTGGCGTCAGATTCTGATGGTAAAAACCCTGAAATGCGACGAACGAACCCGGGCTGATAGCTTTCCCTGCGGCGAATGGGATTACCTGACAAAAACAAATGTACTTATTCCCAAAAACGATACGGTTGAGCATGTTAACCTCTCTGCCTTTGTAACGCCATATGGAAAGGGCCTTGACCTGGGTGGCAAAAACGGCTGGCAATGGGTGGTGGATGTTACCGATTATGCACCTCTGCTGAAAGGAGAGAAAAAAATCATTTCAGGGAACAATCAGGAGCTGCTTGATCTGAAATTTTATTTTATTAGCGGTGTTCCGCCACGGGATGCCATCAGCGTTAAAAACATTTATCCGTTTGGGGAATACACATATGAACACCTGGCGGATGACTCCCTGATGAAGGAAAAACACATGGTGCTTGATTTTGAGGCTGAGGAGTATGTGCTTCGTTCGCGTATCGCAGGCCATGGTCATGCCGGCCCGTATAATTGCTGCGAGTGGGATGAAAAGCTGCATACATACCGTATCAATGGAGCAGAGCCGCTAAACTGGACAGTATGGAAAGATTGCGGCTTTAATCCCATCCATCCGCAGGGTGGAACATGGCAGTTCGACCGTGCCGGCTGGTGTCCGGGAAGTGAAGTGGAGAAGCAGGATTTTGACATTACTCGCTGGTTTAAACCCGGCGATACGCTGAATATCGATTATGAGATTGAAATGTACTGCGGAAACGGTGAAAAAGATGGAAAATTTACCATGAGCCATCAGTTGTTTGCCTATGGTCCGGTGAATTTTCAACGGGATGCCGGTCTTGTGGATATCATCAGACCGACAAGCAAACAAATACATTCACGCTATAACCCGTCGTGTAGCCAGCCAATAGTGGAAATCCGGAATACCGGAGAAATGCCCTTGCGCAGCCTGAATATTAGCTATGGTTTTGCCGGTGAAGGGATCAAAACTTACCGCTGGCATGGTGATCTGGCATTTATGCAATCGGAGCAGGTATACCTGCCTGCCCCGGAGCTTGTTCCATGGCCGGAGCAGACTGTCTTTTTTGCGGAAGTAAGTCAGCCCAACGGTGCAGAAGACCAGCAGCCTCTGAATAACCGCATGGAAACGGCAGTTAAGCGTCCGCTGGTTTTACCGTCCGATTTTGTCATGCACGTGGAAACCAACAATCTGGGCAGAGCTGTTGAAAATCAGCTGCTGATTACAACTGCTGATGGTGAGCTGGTGTTTGAGCATACAACCTATGATGACAGCACCACCTACGATCATGTTATCAATCTGAAACCTGGCTGCTATCGTCTTGAGTTTACCGATGATATGGAAGACGGAATGATCCGGCACTGGTGGAATTATTACGAAGACAAGGAAGCTGTGGGCATAAATGGTAAGCTGGAATTACATGAGACAGACGGAGGCCTTATCCGTGAGCTGCCATATGATTTCGCTGAGAAACTGATGCTTGAATTTGTGGTGAAATAAGTGAGAGAACAATAAGGGAAATAAAAAGAATAAGGCACCGCCCGGTCGGGCGATGCCTTGCTAACGGCTGTGGTTAAAGTTCAGGTTCGGTTATCTCAACTCCCAACGTTTCCAGTTGATCTCTGATTTGTATTTGTTTGTTGATTCTGGCCATAGCATCGCTGTCACCGGATTTTTCGTAATGTGCTTTGGCTTTTGTGTAGTTGCCAATGATTTCATAGCACATGCCCAGGCCCAGGTTGACATCTTTATTGTCTTCAATTTCCTGTAATTCAAAAAGTACCTTAGCCATTTCCCGAACGTTTTCACCATTGTCCAGTTTCCTTAGCTCTCTGCGTTTCTTTCTGAATTTTTTACGGTAATCGTTATTGTTTGGTGTGATTCTGGGAAAATCGTATTTAAATTCCCGTTTGATTGGATTAAGCATGTATCTGTAATCTGCTATGACTGCATCGTTGAGGTCGCTAAAGAAATTTGCTGGTGATTCGGCTCTGGGCTTTTCCATGTATTTGCTGTCCGAATCGCTTTTGGTTTTGGAAAAGCTGTATTCTTTAACCAGCTCACCAGAGTTGTTGTCCTTAATAGACACTTTCCCTTGTAGTGTTGCACTGGAGCTCACTGAATATTCATAATAATGAATGGGTATGCTGCCTTTCCCGAATTCATCTTTTGTCATATGAGCCTTGTACGATTTGTCCATATCCGTTTCATATGAATATTCCCCGTCAATGACATAATTTGCTTCTTCCTCATTTTCTGTTGTTTCATAAATTTTTGTGGTCATCCAGGGATTAAGCGTTGGCAGACCTTGTTCTACAATTAAACCTTCAGCATTGATGCCAGCTACCATGGCTTTTCTGAATTCAGACTTCAACTTCATCACATTGGCATCTGGCATTGGATTGTCCAGGTAGTCAACATAAATCGGACCTCCGTTTTCCAACATAATGGTTGGCATTTGAAGGGTGTAGGTTTTTATTTTTTGTGCACTTGTGCTGCCTGAAATGACCAGACCGGCGAATATGACGAATATTGTTTTGATTAGATTTTTCATAATGCGGATAATTATTGTTTAGCTAATACAAGTTTTACTTCTCGTGTTCTCCAATATGGCGGGGTTACAACCAGGTTTTTGTCGTCTTTGTTGGGGATTCTGAACCACACATACTCTTCATTTTTAACTTCCGGCTTGAAATAGTATTTCATTGCTTTCCAGTAATCCTTAAAGTTGCCGTCTTCTTTATTTTCCGTGTCTTTTTTAAACTCCTCTTCGCTTTTCATGTCCCCATCGCGATGATAATACTTGCCGGTTTCAACATTGATTATCGCAACGTAATCAATAATTCCACCCGTTTTATTGTCCACCACACCAAGGTGTTTGAATTCCCATTTTGGATATTGATCAATTTTGTTGGGATCAAATGCTTCTTCGGATGGCGAGAAGTCCTGCGTTACAACACGTTCGGGCTTTTCGAACTTTTCATTGGCTTTGATTACCATAACAAATTTGTAATCGCCGTAAATGTTTGATACTTTTGGTTTGATCTTCATTTGGGCACTTAAGCTCATTGTTACAAAAAGTGCAGCAAGCATTAAAACAGCATGCTTTTTAATGTTTTGTTTAATCATAATGTAATTTTTAGTTAAGATCAATGTTTACAAATTATAAAAACCATAAAAAGCGTGTTGGTGCATGACCCATTTCCATGCTGATTCACATTTTTTTGATTTATGTATTGTATTGGTTGCTTAAGCAATATCAGATTGAAAAAATAAAATGCTGTTTTTTATTGGAAGGTTTCAGTACCCGGAGGATTTTATAATCCGCATTTGCAAAAAAGCAAGTCTAAATGCAAAAAATTTAAGATTGATAGTATAAAAATACCGGAACCAGCATCAGAAGAATGGTTCTGATTCAGGTTCCGGTTTAGCTTATGGTTTATGATCCTGTTTTGTGCAATGGGTCACCCAAAAATCACTATTTATTTGTTATATCATTG
>CAYQMB010000143.1:0-6233 GCA_964418565.1 uncultured Bacteroidales bacterium
TCCCGTATGTTATAATTCATTTAAAATTGTTAAAATCCATCTGTTTATTGGGGTGAGATGCTATCTTAGCTTCATATATCATGTTTAATTAAACTCAAAAAAATGAAAAGCATCTACCCTATTCTTGCTGTATTGTTGCTCATAGGCTGCAAATCCGGCACTGAGCGTCCCGACAATCCGTTTTTTACCGACAAAAACACCGCCGTTGATTACACTGCAGTTACCGCTGATGATGTCAAACAATACGCCGACATTGTCATGAACGAATCTGAGGAAAAAATCGAGGAAATCAAATCATTGAACAAACCCGATTTTGAATCCGTTTATGCTACCCTTGACGGGGTTTTTAACGACATGAACATCGCATCAAACAATTGCTTTATGCTGTACTGGGTTTCCCCGGACTCACTCACGCGAGCTTACGGGCTTGAATCCTATCAGGCAATTTCTGATTTTTCATCCAACATATTTGGAGACAAAGACCTTTACAATCAAATGAAATCGGTGAAGGAATCGGATGCATTTGCCAAACTGGCTGATCACAAACAGCGCCTGGTTAAGAAAATGATGCTGGGATTTGAGCGATCAGGTGTTGATCTTGAAGCCGATAAACTGGAACGTTTCAAGAAACTCACGAGCGAACTCAACGAACTCAGCGCAGCTTATTCAACCAATATGAACAGCGCCGATGAAAAGCTCGTGCTGGATGAAGATGGCATTGCCGGGCTTCCCGAAAGCTTTAAAAACACCTATCGGGTTGATGATAACACCTACGAGGTTCCGGTGATGAATTCCACCAACCGCCCCATCATGGGCAACGCAAAAAGCGAGGAAACCCGAAGAGAATATTACACAAAATACAACAGCCGGGCTGCTGATAAAAACATTGACATCCTCAACCAAATGGTGGCAAAACGCCACGAGCTGGCCGGTTTGATGGGCTACGATTCTTACGCTGCCTACAATCTGGAACCCAAAATGGCTGCCAATCCGGAAAATGTATGGGATTTCCTGGAGGATCTGGTTGCAAAATCACGTGATAAAGCACAAGAAGACCTGCAACAGCTTTCAGAGATGAAAAAGAACGACCCGGCTGCAACTGACAAAGAATTTCATGCCTGGGACATCGCTTATTACACCAATCAGATTCTGAAAAACGAGTACAATGTGGATCACGAAAAAATACGTGAATACCTTCCCATGGAACAGTGCCTGCAGGGCGTGCTTGCCATGTATGAAAATCTGCTTGGCTTTGAATTCCGCAAAGTAGAAAATCCTCCCGTGTGGCACAACGAAGTTGAAATGTACGAAGTTCTCGAAGACGGCAAACTGGTTGGTCGTTTTTACCTCGACCTTTTTCCCAGACCAAATAAGGAATCCTGGTTTTACGGCGTAGGCATCAGCAACGGCCGTCAGCAAGACGATTATTATCAGGTACCTGCCTCCATGCTGCTGGGTAATTTCACGCGCCCTACGGATGAATTGCCCTCCCTGCTGAGCTTTAAGGAGCTCAACACCCTTTTCCATGAATTCGGACACATCATGGATGCCATGAGTTACAAGGGCGAATTCTCTTCGCAGGCCGGTGCCAAAGCCGATTTCCTGGAGTCCATGTCACAGATTTTTGAAAACTGGACCATGGATTATGAAACACTGAGCAGCTTTGCCAGACATTATAAAACAGATGAAGTATTGCCGAAAGAAATTTTCGATAAAATGAAAGCATCGGAAAATGTATGCTCCGGCTATCACACGTTATCTGCCTTGCGCAAATGTTATTACGATATGTACCTCTACGATCGCTACGATCCTGAAAATCCCTTTGACACAGATGCATTGTGGAAACATGTTGACCAGGAACTCGGCCTGGACGGACTATACGTTGAAGGCACGCATCCGCAGGCAAGCTGGATCCACATCAACACCCACCCGGTGTATTATTACGGCTACCTGTGGGCAGAAGTGTATGCTCAGGATATGTTTACCGTGTTTAAAGAAAACGGCCTTGATGATCAGGAAACCGGCATCCGTTTCCGCGATTTGATACTTGCCAATGGCGATCAGAAAGACGTCATGAAAAATGTGGAAGAATTCCTGGGACGCCCATCCAACAACCAGGCATACATTGAAAGCCTGGGATTGGAATGATAAAAACATGTCAACCTCTGAAACCGCAGTCACTATCTGGCTGCGGTTTTCTTATAAGATATTATACCATTTTCAGCATGTTGTATTATTCATGGTCTAATAATGCATGTAGCAGTGATAAAATTACAAGCCCAAAGAAAATTAGTGGTATATTTCCGCATAAATTCACGTTACAAAACATTTCAAATGAAAAAACTCTCAATTCTGACAACCCTCATATTGCTTATGGTGGCTTTTTTCCAGCCAGTCATTGCACAGGTAATTATGAAAAACAATGAAACCGGAAAAACCACTCAAATCACAACAGAGAATCCGTTGCTGGACGAAGATGGTCAACAAATTGTCTGGATAACAAAAGACGCACAAACCAACCGGGCTGTCATAAACATCAATTGCAATCAGAGCATGCTTTCCAATGATTTTAATAATCTGACAACTTTTTACAGAGACAATTTGGGAGATGTGTTTGCATTGCATTATTCGGGAGAACCCGAAGTGTGGAACTGGGAATGGCGCTTAGACGACTATACTCTGCTTGCATCTGATCCCACAGAAACCTACACGACAAGCGGCACCTTAACAGGCAATGTATCATACGGGCAAAATTCCACTTATGGCAGCGGTGTTCAGTACACTTATGCCGGTTATTTCACCCTTGCTGACCCTTATGGTGGCGGAACTACTCAGTTTTCTGCTACAATACAGACAATAGACAGCCAAACCGGAGATGTGTTTATTCAAGGAGCTGATATTACCGTGGATGGTGTGGGTAGTCAGGCAACGGATGCAATAGGCTATGCTACGTTCCAGAATCTGATAAACGGACAATACAGCTATACAATTAGCGCAAGCGGATACAACACAGTGAACGGGGAATTTACAGTCAGTAATGAAGATGTTTTTTTCCAGATTGATTTTGCTCCGGATCAAACGTACGAGGCTTATTTTACATTAACAGAAGTAGGCACATCCAACACGGTAGCCAATGCCAGTGTTTCTGTAACAGGCTTAGGCACTCAAACAACCAATACTTCAGGACAAACAACCTTTGCTGATCTTGAAAATGGCACCTATTCATACAGCATTTCAGCTACCGGCTACGAGGCAAATGCTGGTCAGTTCACGATTGATGATTGGAATGCAACCATTCCTGTTGCACTGACTCCCGTTTCAGTATCCCAATACGATGCCAGTTTTACAATTACAGATTTTAATACAGGCTTTGCCGTTGAAAATGCTACCATAAACCTGGATGGCATTGGAACTGCAAGCAGCGATGCCAGCGGCCAGGCTACATTTAGTGATTTGGAAGACGGAACGTATTCCTTTTCTGTGACCGCTGATGGATACGATGAACACGCCAGTGACTTTACCATCACCGGAGAAAATGAGGATGTCAATGTCATTTTAACACCTTCCGGCGTGGGAATTGATGACAATAGCTTATCCAGTGTACTGGTATCACCCAATCCGGCGCATACACAAATACAGGTGCATACGAATCCCTTTGCTAAAGGGCTGGTGATGACAATTTACGATGCCTGTGGTAAAACGCTGAAATCACTCCCGATTGAGTCCGGCACAGGCCGGATTGACATCAGTAAACTTGATAAGGGGCTGTACCTATACTCCGTTACGAGTGAAACATCAGGAAATTTCACCGGTAAATTTGTTAAAAACTAGGCAATCAGTTCACACAAAACCGCTTTATCCTGTTCTGACAAACTGCCATCGCGGGATTTAAGTTCAGGTACGTTTTTTTTGAAACCTGCAGCCTGCTTCATTTTGCGAAACATGCTGCCTGTGCGGATTTTAAAGGTGGTGAACAAGGCTGTTTTTGCGTTTTCCGGCAGTTGGATGGATTTTGCGAAATCAGTCCATGCCTTGTCGGGATGTTGCAGAATTACCATCAGGCCTTTTGTCCAGCCGCCCATCACCACCACATCGGCATCAGAAATCTGGGATTCATGGTAATTATTCACATCGTAGCAGCGGTTAAGTACTTGCTGCACGTTCAGATAAGCTGAAATGGATTCGGCAAATGCTTTTGTTGTGCCTGTTTTGCTTTGATAATAAATGACTGCTTTTTTCATTTTCCTTTGTTTTTTGGTTACACAACAAAGGAATTACAGCTCCATATGAAAGCATTTGACATATGTCAAAAAATACAGCACTGGGATATTTTTCGCACTATGCGAAACGCAATCTGCGAAATTTAGTTTTCCATTTTTAGATAATACTCCAGAAATACATCATAAAGACGATACGCTTCATCTTCTTTCAGAATCAACTGCTTGTCCAAAAGCGAATTAACCAGGCGATGCATACTGCTTGCGCTATTTATGCCAGACTTTAGCAAAAAATCCGAAGAAGTTGGATTAGCAACAGTTCCTTGCTTCGCAATGGCTTTTAACAAAATAAACTGATGTCTGGACAACAATTCCGGCAACTCACTATAGTACGGGGATTTTTCAAGAATAAAATTTTTAAAATACGTTTTATATTCTGGTAATTCCACCGTTTTTTTGGATACACTGAACAATAGATTAAGCATAGCCTGAGCATAGAAAGTATGCCTGTAAGATGCTTTCAGAATAAAATTCAGAACATCCGGCTGAATTTGCTTTTTGGCAGATTCAAAATGTTGGGTAACAAATTCTTTATAAGCCTCTTCATTGATTTTATCAATTGTCATCATGCGTGTTGACTGATAAAATGGATTTCTGTATGATGTAAATATGTCAGTAAGCAGATGCTTTTCACTGCCCGAAAATATGAATTGTACATTCCCTGCATCCTGAGTTATCGCTCTAAGTTTTGCCTCAAACGGTACATGATTTGAATAATTCCGTATTTCCTGAAACTCATCAATAGCTATAATAACAGGAACATCCAGTTTCCGGATAAATGAGAAAAGTTCATCAAGGCTTTCAAAACCAGAATTTCTTTCCTTGTATATGACATCAACAGATGGTAGCCCATCCACATCAATTTTAAAAGACGCGCCAATGGATTTTAAAAAGTCAAAAACCTTATCCCTGAATCGCTTTTTGCTAAGCAATTTACTCTGAATTGTACTGTTAATCAACTGTTTTGAAAACTCCTCCGCATTGATGGTACCCCAGATATCAACATAAATACATGTGTATTCAGATTCTAAATGATGAAAAACATGTTTTATTAAGGCAGATTTACCCAAGCGTCGATATCCATACAATGTGATATCCTGCCCGTTTTTTAGACCTGTTATAATTTTATTGGTTTCATTTTCCCGATCACAAAAAAATTCAGGGCCTTTGTAACCTCTTAATAAAAACGGATTCATATTTCTGCAATTTTAAGCAAATATACATTATTTTTCGCACTATGCGAAACGCAATCTGCGAAATTTTTACGCTTCAGTCTTTTCTCCGCAACCGGCTGAGCGTACTTTGATTGATTTGAAGGTAAGAAGCAATGTATTTCAGCGGCACGGTAGCAGCCAGGTGGGGAAAGTTCTCAAGGAAATAATCATATTTATCGGCAGCTTCTCCCTGCTTCAGAAATTCCTCACGGCGAATCATGGTGTTCATGGCTTCCATGGCTCCCTGCATGAAAAACATGTGCCAGGCCGGCACTTCCTCTCTGAGTTGTGCATAATTGCTTTTCGATAATACCAGCAGCTCTGCATCTGTCACGCTGCTCACAGAAAACGCACAGGGAGCATTGCGTTTAAAACTGTCTATTTCTGCCAGAAACTGCCTGTCTGAAACAAAGGTTTTCACCACTTCCCTGCCCTGCTCATCGTATACCCACGATCGCAGCACTCCCTGAACAACAAATACCAGGTAAGGAAAGCGTTTGCCTTGCTCAAACATAAATTCTTCCTTTTTAAGCTTCCGGCATTCAAAATAACCGGTAATTTTCTTCGAATCATGTGTTGACAGATCCGAATTATCACGCAGGTATTCGCTTAGTATGGCTCTGGCCTGATCGCAATTCATACGCACTAAGATACAAAATCATTCTTTTACAAACTGCCCGCGGTGGTATTTGCCACCGGCATTCAGGCGGATGGTGTATACTCCGGATGATAATGCCGATAC
>CAYQMB010000144.1:0-6177 GCA_964418565.1 uncultured Bacteroidales bacterium
TTCTTTTCTCTGGATCTGGAATCAAATCTTCCAGACGGTCTTTTTTTTGTTTTTTGTGCTTCATATGTCAAAGTTATTTATCAATTTATACTTCTCAAAATTTTTAACTTTGACACACTTTTTTGAACGGTCTCTGATTATAATAAATCAAAAAACCTCCCAACCTCCCAACCTCCCAACCTCCCAACCTCCAAGCCTCCAAACCTCCAAACCTCCAAACCTCCAAACCTATCAACCTCCCAACATCACCTACACCAACATGCTCTACAACATATTTCTAACACCTACCGAACAATTCTGTGCATTATGCTGCATAACAGCTCACAACATCGCTATTATTCCACCTTAAGCAGGCTGTACTATTGGCAAATATTTCTAACTTTGTGGAAAGACAAAAAATATATGGCTATGACGATTATTGAAAAGATCATTGCTCAGCATTCTGACCGGGACAAAGTAAAACCCGGCGACATTGTTGATATCACCATCGATGCCCGCGTGGCACGTGATTTTGGAGGCGCCAACGTTGTAAAAAACCTGGAAGACAACAATCTGGGAGTTGACGATGCCTCAAAAACCTATTTTACGTTTGATCTGATTCCGGCAGGATCGGATCAGAAATATGCCAACAACCAGCATATATGTCGTTTGTTTGCCCGTAAACACGGCATCACCGTACACGATGTAACGGATGGTATCGGCACACACCTGGCCATTGACGAAGGCCTGGTATATCCCGGAAGCACCTTTGTTTCCACGGATTCTCACGCCAACATCATGGGTGCAGTGGGTGCATTTGGTCAGGGCATGGGCGATCAGGACATTGCCGCAGCCTGGGCCAACGGTTCAGTGTGGTTTAAAACCCCGAAATCCGCCAAACTGGTATTCAAAGGCAAAAAACCCGATAATGTCACAGCCAAAGACATTGTTTTGAACCTCCTCTCCCGCTTTGGTGCCAGCACCTTACTGGGCTATTCAGTTGAGATGTACGGTGAGGCCATTGAAGACCTCAGTCTGAGTGACCGGGTTACCATAGCCTCTATGGGAACAGAAATGGGTGCCATTATTGTGATGTTCCCGCCCAACGATGAGGTGATTGAAAAAGCCAAGCAGGCCACTGGCAGTGACATCAAACCAGTGTATGCTGACGATGATGCCAATTATGATATGACCGAAGAGGTAGACATCAGCAGTTTTGTTCCTATGGTATCACGTCCGGGTAAGCCGCACGATTCCGTGCCGGTGGATCCCTCAAAGAAAATTAAAATCGACTCTGCATTCATCGGATCCTGCACCAATGGTCGTCTCCCCGACCTCCGTGCTGCAGCTGCCATACTTAAAGACCGAAAAGTGGCTCCCGGTGTTGTGCTGAAAATTGTTCCGTCCACCGATGACATCTGGCAGGAGGCTCTTGAAGAAGGCATCATAAAGATATTCAAAGATGCAGGCGCTCTGGTTTCCAACGCAGGTTGTGGCGGTTGTGCCAACGGCCATGTCGGACAAAACGGCGAAGGCGAAGTAACCATCAGTACCGGAAACCGTAACTTCCCCGGCAAACAGGGAAAAGGAAGTGTTTATCTTGCTTCTCCTGCCAATGTTGCGGCTTCGTCTGTAGCCGGATACGTTACTACTGCATGGGACATCCCGGAAAAACCCATGGTGTTTGAAACAGCAAGCGAAACTGCTACTCAAAAACAAACGAAGAAATCCGGTTCCACTGCAAAAGATAAACCTGTTGTGGTTGAAGGTCGCACCTGGTTCATCAAGGAAGACAATATTGATACCGACATGATTTTCCATAACCGCTACCTGTCCATTACCGACATCAACGAAATGGGACAGTATGCACTGGATAATCTGGAAGGCTATGAAGATTTTGCCGAAAAAGCGCAGCCTGGTGATATCATTGTAACACAGAAAAACTTTGGAAGCGGCTCATCCCGCCAGCAGGCAGTGGATTGCTTTAAAGTACTTGGCATTAACCTGATTCTGGCTGAATCCTTTGGTGCCATTTACGAGCGTAATGCCATCAATGCTGCCATGCCAATCATGCGATACGAATCCATTGATGATCTGAAACTGGAACATGGTGATAAGATACGCGTGAATTTTGAGACCGGCGAGGTGGAAAATGTGGATAAAAACACGAAAATTCAGGCCATTCCGTTCAGTGATGTTCAAATGGACATTTATCAGCGCGGAGGGATTTTTAAATAAATTGTATTATTTGAGGTTTGAAGTTTGAGGTTTAAAGTTAGCAATACAAATACAAACCTCAAACCTCAAACCTCAAACCTTGCACTTTCAAACCTAACTAACTATGGGAAAAACATTTGTAGAAAAGATACTGAACGCAGAAACCGGTGCAATTGTATTTAAAAAGCCGGACATAGTGCTGACACATGACAACACTGCCAGCATAAAGAAAACCTTTGAAAAAATGGGCGGTAAAGACATTGCGGATCCGAAACAGCCCCTTATTGTACTGGACCACAACGCACCACCGACCAATGCGGCACTGGCCACACAGTACCAGAACATTCGTGATTTTGTTGACGATCAGGGCATAGAGCGTTTTTACGATGTGGGCAATGGCATTTGTCATCAGATTATGGCAAAGCATGCACAGCCCGGAAACATAATTGTTGGCAGCGATAGTCATACCTGTACTGCTGGTGCTTTCAATGCACTGGCAGCCGGAATTGACCGCACTGAATCAGCAGGAATCTGGAAAAAGGGCGAAACCTGGTTCCGTGTACCGGAAAGCATTAAGATCACACTAAAAGGTGAATTACCACAAGGGGTGTTTGCCAAAGATTTATCGCTGCATATCATTGGGATGATCGGTTCAGCAGGTGCCAATTACAACAGCATCGAATACCACGGCGAAGGTGTAAAAACCCTAAGCATAGCTCAGCGCATGACCCTTGCCAACCTGGCATCTGAAATGGGAGCCAAAAACGCTGTATTCCCACCCGACAAAGTTCTGGCTGAGTATTACGGCAAGTCTGAAGTTGAAGGCATCTGGGCAGATGAGGATGCTCATTACATTCGTGAGATTGAAATCAATATGTCAGAATTGTACCCGCTGGTAGCAGCACCGCATCATGTGGACAATGTTAAAGCTTTGGCCGAAGTATCGGGATTAGAGCTCAACCAGGGCCTGATCGGAACATGCACCAATGGTCGTCTTGAAGATTTACGCATTGCCGCACAGTACCTCAAGGGCAAAAAAGTAAAATCGGGTTTCCAGTTACTAATCATACCTGCATCCAAAGAAATTTACATGCAGGCCATGGATGAAGGCATTCTGAAAACGCTGATGGAAGCCGGAGCCAACGTGTTGGCCACTTCTTGCGGACCTTGCCTGGGAACTGGTCAGGGCATACCTGCCGATGGTTACCGTGTTATTTCCACGGCGAACCGCAACTTCAAAGGCCGTATGGGCAATAAGAATGCTGAGATATATCTTGCATCGCCCGCTGCTGTAGCTGTTTCAGCCATAGAAGGGAAAATAACTGATCCACGGGAAAATCCCGGCAAGGAGAAATATCCTTATCAGAAAGAACAATCATCCATGGTTGAGATTCCGGAAGGCGAAAATCGCCGCGAAGGAAATGTATGGAATTACACCGATACTGATGATCTCAATACCGACCAGATGTTTGCCGGCAATCTGACGTACAACGTACTCAGCTCCGACGGGGAGGCCATCATGCCTCATCTGTTTGAAGGATTTGATCCCAATTTCACCAAAAATGTAAAGGCGGGCGATGTGGTACTTGCCGGCGATAATTTTGGCTGCGGCTCATCACGTGAGCACCCGGCGGTAGGTCTTGCTCATGCAGGCGCACAGGCAGTAATTGTCAAATCTGTAAACAGGATTTTTTATCGTTCGTCTGTAAATCAGGGATTGTTACTGATTGTCCATCCCGAAGCCGTAGAAGCCTACGAGCCGGGAGATAATGTGAAGGTTGATACAGAGCAGGGTAAAATTCATGTAGGTGACAAGACTTTTGATTTTGCACCTCTACCCGGAAAACTGAAGGAAATTATTGATAAGAAAGGTCTTGTTAACTGGATTAAAAGTCAATAATTAATAATAATGAATAAGAAAAGGGGCTGTGTCAATTGAATGAAACAGCCCCTTACCTTTTTAGTGTATTACATTACTGTTTTACAATTTTACCATTGTATGTTCCGTAATCGGTAGTAATTCTGTAGAAATAGATCCCAGGTGTAACGTGCGTACCAGAGAAGGTCACATGATAAGTTATACCTCCGGTTACTTTGACGTCGAACAAGGTATTCACTATGGAACCATTAACAGTAACGATATCAAATTTAGCATGAGTGTCAACAGAAGATGTAAAGTCAAAATGTACTTTTTCCTTAAAAGGATTTGGATAAGCTTTTACCTCAAGTTCTGCCACAGTGACTTCATCAATTCCGATTTCTTCTCCATTTTCTTCCTCCCCATCACCGTCTTTCGGATTAAATGAGGATATATTTTCAGCATAACCGGGAGGTACCTCCATGAATCCGATAAGTATGCGGCATTCATCAAAGCCATTATTGAAAGCATCCAAAGCATCGCAAACATCAGCATGGGAAATCATCCAGTCCGGGTTGTTTTTGCTTCCTGTATACAAATCTGCATCAGCCCCAAGTAAATCGTTGGCCAACAAGAATAACCCCTCTACTGTGGGATTATATCCATTTGACGGATCATTGAGGAAATCAACAACAGAAGCTGGTATTTCGGTATACACTGTAGAATACTCTGATGCAAGCTCAGCACCACAATCGATAGCATCAGCTGTCACTAGATATTCAGCAGTAATCTCCAGATCACCAAACCCTGCATTAGACATCATATTAAAGAAGAATGTTAAGGTTTGTGCAAAGAGATTATTCTGTATCCTGCCCTGAGCTTGTACCGGATTTGTTTTTAATGGGACCATTCCCCAGGAATAATTGTTCTCATATGTACCGGTTCCACCAATGACATATGTTGGATCAAATGGTGCAGAAGTGCCTCCACCCGGCAACATGTTAAATATGTTGTAATCGGTGATATCATGATAATATAGTTCCCAACCGTTATCAGGTAAACCAAACAGCATCGGAACAGTATCGTAAGGCATCATCACATTACTCATAATATCATAAGCAGTTGCTCCATATCCATCTGGTCCACAACCTATACCTCCGGCATTGCCATAGAAACCCTGTGTATAACTACAATAATTTTCAGCTATACAACCATCAAACCAAAGCGTATCAGCAACGGTACATCCGTAGATATCGCATATCATAAGGATTACCATGCATCCACCATCGCCTTCGGCATATATACTGAACGAATGACGACCATTGTCAACTGAGCCTGTATTACCTTCTTCAACATACCACAATGGGTTTGAGAATGTAAATTCATATGTATAGGCATCGATTCCATTTCCACCGTCGACAAGAACGTCAAGGGTGTTGATTTCATGCTGTCCACAAATGGGATTATCAAAATCCTCACCATAAGCCCAGCTCATGGTAACATCAGGTTCTTCGACAACTGTAACCGTCATAGAACACACACTTGTATTACCACAGTTATCAGTTGCTGTAAAGGTGATGGTGGTTACCCCGACATTAAATGGGGCATTCAAATCCTGAGTGCCATCATCCCTTACCCAGCTTACCTGTACATCAGTATCACAATTATCTGTTGCCTCAGGAACTTCAATGATGAAGTCACAGCATTCCCCGTTGATGATGTCATCGGGACATTCAATTACAGGAGCTGTATTGTCATTCACATTAATTACCTGAGTGTGGGTAATAGAGTTTTCGCATGCATCTTCAGCAACCCAGGTTCGAGTTATTACATATTCATCAAGGCAGGAACCTCCTGTCACTGTTTCATTAAATGTTAGCGTAAGGTTGCCTTCACAATTATCGGTAGCACCCACTGTTGTCGGAAGTGGAATGTCATTGCATTCAACCGTAAGGTCTCCGGGCATCTCCTGATCCCATGTTGGTGCAACATCATCGTAAAGGTAATACGTGTAATTCCATACATGAGAATTACCCACACAGTCGGTATAAGTAAACGGATAAATAATCGTTCCTTCGCAACCATCATAGGTGCCGCCAGCTTCTCCAAGTACAGGAGTTAAC
>CAYQMB010000145.1:0-6149 GCA_964418565.1 uncultured Bacteroidales bacterium
GCCAATGCTGATTCGTTAAGCAAGGGCGCCAAAACAAAAAGCCGCTTCCCGGAGGAAACGGCTTTATCGTATTATTGTCGTTTATTTCAGAGATTCTCTTTCAGAAAATCCGTCATGCGGGTATAAAGGTGCAATCTGGCGCCACCGCCACGGATGCCATGGTCGCGGTTAGGATATGTCATTAAATCAAACTGCTTGTTTGCAGCCACCAGTTTATTGATGTAATCCATACTGTTCTGGAAATGCACGTTGTCATCAGCCACACCATGCACGAGCAACAAATCGCCTCTCAACTTATCAACATGATTGATGGGAGAATTTTCATCGTATCCGGCTTCATTGTCCTGTGGCAAACCATTGTACCTTTCAGTGTATATGGTATCGTAATACCGCCAGTTGGTAACCGGAGCCACAGCAATTCCTGCAGCAAACACGTCGGCCCCTTTGGTAAGGCAAAGGTTTGTCAGGTAACCGCCAAAACTCCAGCCGAACATACCAATGCGGTCAGCATCAATGTATTTGCGCTTTGACAATTGTTTTGCTGCTGCAATCTGATCTTCGGTTTCAAATTTGCCAAGCTGCTCGTATGTAACCTGTTTGAAATCCAGTCCGCGTGCACCGGTACCGCGATTATCCACAGACACAATAATATAGCCCTGCTGAGCGAGCATCTGCCACCAGCCCATGTTGTGATCCCAGGCATCATTTACGGTATTAGCACCGGGGCCACCATAAACATACATCAGCACCGGATATTCTTTACGTTTGGAAAAATCCGCGGGTTTAATCATCCAGGCATTCAGGTCGGTACCATCAGCACCTTTTACGGTAAAGAATTCTTTTTCGGCAAAACCAAATTCTTCCATCTTATTTTTCAGGCCGCTGTTGTCTTCCAACACGCGCACCAGTTCAGTATCTATGGTGTGAATGCTGACAGTCAGGGGTTGATTGGCAGCACTGTGCTCCTCAATATAATACTTGTAACCATCGGAAAATTTAAATGCCGTTGTACCGGATTTGTCATTCAGCTTTTTTCTGACATTACCGTCCAGGCTAACAGCATACACATCCCGTTGTGTTGGTGATTCCTCGGCAGACTGATAATAAAAAAGTTCGTTGCGGTAATCATACCCGTAGAAGTCTGTAACATCCCATTCACCATGGGTTATCTGTCCTTTTTGCTGTCCATCCATACCATAGCGATACAAATGCCGGTATCCACTTTTATCATGGCTCATCACAAAGCCGGAGCCATCTTCAAGAAACATAACATCATCATACAGTTCGATGTATTTTTCAGCTTTCAGGCGGAGCATAATTTCTGAAGACCCGGCTTCAGCATCTATTTTATGCATGCGGTAATCGTTTTGCAGCCTGTTAAGCGTAACAACGGCAAAGGTACCATCCAGAGGTGTCTGATAAATTCTGGGAATATAGGTTTCACCTTTGGCTTCCATCTCCACCTTCTCTGCCTTATCTGTCATAACATCGTACACATACAAGCTGACCTCGGAGTTCTTTTCGCCGGCTTTGGGGTATTTGTATTTGTACTGTTCGGGATAAAGACTCCCATACATAGGGATGTTGTATTCTTTCACTCCGCTTTCATCAGTTTTCAAAAACGCAATATACTTGTTATCGCTCGACCATGCATAGGCTTTAGCAAAACTGAATTCCTCTTCGTAAACCCAGTCGGGAGCCCCGTTGATGATGCTGTTCTTATTACCATCATCTGTCATTTGGGTTGTTTGACCTGTTTGGACATCATACAGGTACATGTTGTTTTCAAAAACATAACTAACAACCGTTCCGGAGGGTGAAAATGAAGCCAGTTGTATCTTATTATCTTTTCGTATCGGTGTAATGCTATTCTTATCCCTGTCGTACAGGTAAAAAGAGGCCTTGTATGAATGCCTGTATATGGGCTCGTAATCCGTAGCCACCAGAATCTTTGATTCATCGGCGCTGAATTTGTAATCAATAATCCAGTCGCGTTCAAAGGTTTCTTTAAAGTTGCTGAGTTTAAACAGGCTTTCTTCCTGTTCTCCACTCTGATAATCCACTTTCAGAATGACATTACGCATCATGTTGAGTTTTGTAAAATGCTCTCCGTCGTTCATACTGCGGATTCCTCTAACCATTTGCTGGTCAAATTTACTATCCTGCCAGATATCCTCAAGTTGAATTTTCTTTTGTGCAGTCAGCGGTAGTACCATCATTACCGTCAGCGCAACTAATATTGCTCGCATTGTTTTCATGAGATTGCTGTTTTGTTCACGAACAAAAATAACAATTTGCATTCCTAAACCATAGTCTCAGACTAATTTTAAGCTTTTTTTAATGGCTTTACGAGTGATGATGGCAGTTGTAAAGCCATCTGCCCGCCAGGCTTCCGGGCTTTACACCGGCCTGCACCTGCAAGTCAGGCAGCTCTGCACTGTTGTTTGCACGGCGAAGCATGAGCTTCCCGGCTCCGTTACCACTTCGCCGGGCACAGCCTCTGGTCGCTATGCTCTGCCGGCAAACCAATCCGTGCAGAACTACCTGAGCTTTCCGGTTCCGTCCTACTGCAAAAAATTCTGCTTACAAAAAACGATCTGCAATATCAGGACCAGGTAAGGGACAGGCTTTTTTTTTCCCAAACCATTTGTATCGATTTCTGGCAATCCACTGATACAGTGAATCCCGCCAGGCTTTCGGCAGTATTTTTGCGACATTTATAATGCGCCAGCCACCGCCTGCTATGTTAAACATCTTGATAATGGCATCCGACTCATAATACATTATATCATCATGAAGCAACAGAACAGAATTTACCTGACCGGCTGCATCGCCAAAATAATTTTCAGCTCTGTCATCCTGCAGGCTGATAAAAGCAATTTTTCCTTTTTTATCAATCCGGATAACGAAACGTACAAGAGCGTTGCATAAGTTGCAAACACCATCAAAAGCAAGTATGGCTTCAAATTGACTCACATTGAAAAAACAAAGCAGAATCAGCTATTGTTCAGGCGCTCTGTTTTCTTTTCAAGGCGTTGTATGGAATAATGCAGTTTCTTTACATCAAAAACACGCCCGTGTCCGGGATAAAAGCGAATGGCACCGGTTTCATTGAGCCTGTTCCATGATTTCAGCAATTCTTGCGGATCATTGATGAAAGGAGGTATAACGGTTTTTCCCCAGTTATTAAAACATGCATCCCCCACAAAGGCATCACCGGATTCAAACACAACAGAAAGTGAGCCTTCCGTATGCCCGGGGGTTGGGATAATATGAGCTGTAAAGCCCCAGGAACGCAAGTCTGTTTTTGACCGTATGGGCTGGTCTGCCTTAACAGCTTTGAACTTTGTTGTCCCCGGCATTAATTTACCCAGCTTCACAGCCAGACGACCAAATCCGGAAAACGGTTTTGGTAATACCGATTCGGCATTTTCAAGCAATTCCGCTTCACTTGCATGCACCATAACCTGGGCGCAACTCAAATGCTTAAGGTAAGCCAGTCCGCCAACATGATCATAATGCACATGGGTAATAATTACCAGCTTTATATCACATGGACGAATCCCCTTGTGGTACATAAACCGTTCGATTTTGCGCTGTTTTTTTGGTAAACCTGCGTCGATCACCATCCATCCCACAGCTGAACGGACAAAATACACATTAACAAAACCCTCCCGGAAACGTACTATTTTCATATCGATAATTTTATCCACAATATACAAATAATACAGAAGAAATCAAGGTCTGTCAGCACTTCCGAACCAAATTTAACAAGCTGTACAATAGCCCTCTACGTAAATACACTTAGACAGAATAGGTCTTTTACGTCTCCCCAAATGCATTCTGTTATCGTATCTTTACATCAAACACAATGGTTCTTTTCATAGTTAGGTTTTGGTTTGGTTTTCCCCCTGAAATTGTCAAGTAAACCCAAACACTTGCAGAAATGCTTTCGGAACAATTCCCAATTGTTACAAAGCATTGTAATTCAGGGGTTCTAATGTGAGTATATATTGTGTTGTTGCAGTACCCTAAAAAGGGGAAGCACGAGGCTGTCAGCAGGAAGCTGACAGCCTCTTTTTTTTCATCATTTTCTTGCAGATATTTCTTACAGTTGCAGATTTTTTGTAATATTGAAATCATGAAATGCCGTGGGATTATAGTGCTTTTGCTTTTGCTTTCCTTTTCTCAGAATCTGATCGCCCAGCTTGAGGAGGGCTTTGATAAAGAATATGTTATTAGTGGTGGTGCTTTTATCAAAACGGACAGCATATCATCGGAATCGCTTTCGTTCTGGCCTGAGATTTATGGCACATATGAGTCCAATATGTCAAATTACCTCAGTGGTTTTTTCCGGATCAATGTTATTCTGCCAATAAACTTTTCCATCAAAACCGACAAAACCTACGAAGATACCATCAGCAAGCGAAAAGTAAGCGGATTTGGCATGACCCTGGGTGGCAGGTATTACATTCGCGGTGCCATGACAGGCTTTTATGCGGGGCCGTCCATCAGTTATTACAGATACAACCACACGTACGAGTATTCTACCCGCGTAGGGGATTATCAATATGCCATCAATGCCATACGGGGCACAATGACACTAGGCTACCAGCACATTTCCGATAACGGTTTCGTTATTCATGGCTATATTGGTGTTATGCTGGATCATAAAAATTATTCTTATTTTGTGACACCTTATAATCCGGAACCCAGTGGCAGTATGAATTTAATCAAACCCGATATGGGGTTTTCTATTGGATACCATTTTTAAAACATAAGCATATGAAAAACAAAACACTGTCATTTTTCCTGATCATTAGTATCATCATCGCCTTTTTCGCCTGCCAGAACAGCGGGGATAAAACGAAAGGTGACAAAAATGAAAACAAGGCAAAAACAGAGGTAATTGAAAACCACGAATTGGTAAAAACCGAAAGCATGACCATTGTCGAAAACGCTGACGAAGATGTGGAATGGGATATGATCAGCCGAAGCAGCGTAAAAGTAAAAGGCTATAAACTTGAAGATGCACTGAAACTTATAGCGCATGAATCACCGGCTTATGTTAACGTAAAGGGTATTAAAACCAATCCCCGCATGTTGATCACATATACACCCGCTGATATGTGGGAAGCCAGTGAGGAAGAGTCCCGTCAGATTGTACTGGACAGCCTGCAGAAGTTTTATGATTTTAAGATTTACCAGGAAGATTGTGAAATGAAGGTGTACAGGCTTAATGGCTACAATGCTGATAAGCTCAATCCCCGGAATGATGATGCCCTGGGAAGATCAGGCAAAACCGTTAACAACATCAGAACCTTCAACAATTACAGCTTTGATGAACTCATGAACGAACTTGAGCGGGATCTGGGCTCTATTTTCATCAATGATATTGAAAATACCGATAAATTTGATTTCAGTGAGATCAACATTTCCAGCGAAAACAAAGCTATGGCTGATTTTTCAGAAAAATACGGCATGAGTTTTACGGAAAGCACAGAACCGGTCAAAATGACCATCGTTGAATTCAAATAAAATCTTTCAAAAATTTTCTGATTCTAAAGCGCTCAAACGGGCGCTTTTTTTGTTTTTTACTCAAATCCCGGAATCATCTACACAGGTTGCCTAATGGGCATTTTGTCGTTTTCAAGTGCTTACAAACGAATGACAAACGAAAGGAAACGTTTATTAACCGACTGTGGTAAGCGGGCTGCTGTATGTTTGCAGTGAACGTTTCGGGAAAATCCCGGAATCAAAAACAAAAATTTTGAAACTTTTAAAAATTACATGTTATGAATAATTTAGTAAATCGCGTCGTATTGATTGGAAATCTTGGTGGAAACCCCGAACTGAAAGAAATTGGAAACAACACACAGGTACTCAACATGAGCCTGGCCACCAATGAAAATTACAAAGATCCTAATGGTGAGCCGGTACAGAAAACCACATGGCACCGTGTGGTGGCATGGAATGGTGCGGCCAAATTCCTTGCAGAAAACTGCAAAACAGGATCCAGGCTGCTGATTGAAGGCAAGCTTGAGAACAAGCAGTGGGAAACCGACAAAGGTGAAAAGCGGTATTCAACCGAAATTCGCATGAAAGAATTCATGTTGCTTGATGATAAAAAGTAATCCTCACCCTCTAAC
>CAYQMB010000146.1:0-6115 GCA_964418565.1 uncultured Bacteroidales bacterium
CCTCACCATAAGCTATTCCGATCCCATGGTAGGTGCTACCAGCCTTACAGTAACTACAGAACCTTACACATACGTTGCGATTTCACAAAACGGCGTATTGCTTGATGCCAAATGGTCGGGCAGCGGATCATCTGTGAACCTGAGCTTTGCATCCCTTACCAGCGACCCTGCATCTGTGGTTGCAACCAAACAGGATAAGATACCCCACATCAATGACTTTACACCCATAGCTCCCAATCCACCGGTTGCAGATTTTTCCGGTACGCCCACCACACTTCTGGAAGGCGAATCGGTTACATTTACCGATAACTCACAATACGCAGCTTCTTACAGTTGGGATTTTGGAGATGGTAACACATCAACAGAGGCCAATCCGGTTCATACCTATATGAGTGCCGGCACTTATACTGTAAGTCTTGAAGTAACAAATGCATTGGGCAATGATACTGAAACCAAAGTGGATTATATCACGGTGAACCCAAATACCAACCCACCCGTTGCAGATTTTACAGCGGATGTGACAACAGTTACAACCGGCGGAACGGTGAATTTTTCAGACCTATCCACCAACCTGCCCGATGGCTGGAGCTGGACATTCAACGGCGGAACACCCGCTACCAGCTCCAACCAAAACCCATCTGTTACGTACGATGCTGCCGGCACTTACACCGTTGAGCTTACAGCATCCAACAGTTACGGATCCGACACTGAAACAAAAGTGGATTATATCACAGTAGAATTGCCTTCATATTGCGCTGCCGGTTCTAACAACACAAGCTATGAGTACCTCTCAAATGTCCTGCTTGGAACCATTGATAACGCATCCGGCCAGACATCCTATTCTGATTTTTCTGCGATGTCAACCGATGCTGCACCCGGTGATGACCTTGCATTTACGGCAACCATTTCCGGTGCATACGCATCTGACCATGTCATGGTTTGGGCTGACTGGAACCGCGACGGCGACTTTGCCGATACCGGTGAATCCGTTTTTACTTCTGCTGATGGAGAAGGCCCGCATTCAACCACCATTACGGTACCGGGAGGCACAACAGCAGGTCCTGTTAGGGTGCGTGTACGCCTTGAAGATACCGATTACGGACCGATAAGCGATCCATGTGGAAATTCAGATTATGGTGAAGTAGAAGATTATACCATCAATGTGGTGAGCACACAGCCTGCTCCTGTTGCATCATTTACTGCCAGTCCGCTAACCTCTTGCGACGGCATTGTACAATTCACAGATGCTTCATCGGATGCAGAAAGCTGGAGCTGGGACTTTGGCGATGGAAACACCTCCACGGAACAAAATCCGCAGCACACATACGCCGGAAACGGAAACTACACGGTAAGTCTTACGGTATCAAACACAGCCGGTTCAGATACATATACTGAAACCGATTACATCACCGTAGACATTCCGGATGCTACCATTGATGCTGTGGCTGACCTCTGCGAAACAAGCGGAGCAGTGACCCTCACTGCAGCTACTGCAGGTGGTACCTGGAGCGGCACCGGTATTAGCGGTGACTCATTCGATCCGGCAACTGCAGGCCCGGGTGATCACACCATTCAATACGAGGTAACAATCGGAACATGTACCGATACCGATACTGAAATTATTCATGTGGATGCCATGCCGGATGCTACCATTGATGCAGTAGCTGATCAGTGTGAAACGAATTCTGAAGTAACACTGACTGCAGCCACTGCAGGCGGCACTTGGAGTGGTACTGGTGTTACAGGAAACACCTTTGACCCCGCAGTTGCCGGCGCCGGTGATTTTACCATAACCTATGAAGTTACCAACAGCACCTGTACAGCAACCGACAACACTAACATTCATGTGGATGCCACGCCCAATGCTACCATTGATCCGGTTGGTGCACTTTGTGTTAGCGATGCAGCCGTAACCCTTACTGCAGCAACATCAGGCGGAACATGGAGCGGTACAGGCGTATCCGGCAATCAGTTTGACCCGGCAACTGCCGGCATTGGCACACACACTGTAACATACGAAGTAAGCAACGGTGCGTGTACAGCAACAGACAACATCTCCATTGATGTGACAGATGTTGCAGATGCCACCATTGATGCTGTAGCTGACATGTGTGAAACAGACGGCAGCATTACACTGACAGCAGCCACTGCCGGTGGAACATGGAGCGGTACTGGCATTGTGGATGCTACTGCCGGCACATTTGATCCGGCAACTGCAGGACCCGGCGATCACACCATTACCTACGAAATCACAGGTTCCTGCGGCGACAGCGACACTGAAACCATTCATGTTGACGGCTCTGTGGATGCTACCATTACTGATCCCGGTGCATTTTGTCTTGGCGATGCTGCAACAACCCTAACTGCAGTTACTTCCGGTGGTACCTGGAGTGGCACGGGCATGACAGGTTCTACCTTTGACCCTGCAACTGCGGGTGTAGGTACGCATACCATCACTTACTCTGTCACCAACGGTACATGCTCGGATACAGATCAGATTGACCTGTATGTTTCAAGCGGATACGATGCCACCATTGATGCTGTATCCGATCTTTGCGAAAGCAACGGAGCAATTACCCTGACAGCTACAGACGCAGGTGGAACATGGAGCGGTACTGGCATTGTGGATGCTTCCGCAGGAACATTTGATCCTGCTACTGCAGGTCCTGGTGATCATACCATCACTTATGAAATTACAGGTTCATGTGGTGACATCGATACAGAAATCATCCATGTGGATGCAGATGTTGATGCGACCATTACACCCGTTGGCACACTGTGTGCTTCTGATGCACCCGTTACACTCACCGCTGCAACATCCGGCGGCACATGGAGCGGCACAGGCGTAAGCGGCAATATGTTTGATCCTGCCATTGCCGGTCTCGGAACGCATACAATAACATACGAAGTAAGCAACGGCGCATGCACAGCAACCGACAACGTTACCATTGATGTTATCGATAATGCAGATGCTACCATTGATGCCATAGCCGACATGTGTGAATCAAGTGGCTCCGTAACGCTGACAGCAGCAACTGCTGGTGGTACATGGAGCGGCACAGGCATCATTGATGCGTCTGCCGGCACATTTGATCCTTCCACTGCCGGCCCGGGTGACCATACAATAACCTATGAAATCACAGGTTCATGCGGCGACACTGACACGGAAATTGTTCACGTAGATGCTGCTGTGGATGCCACCATCAATCCGGTTGGCACGCTGTGTGCTTCTGATGCACCCGTTACACTTACCGCTGCAACTTCAGGCGGAACATGGAGCGGCACAGGCGTAAGCGGCAATATGTTTGATCCTGCTGTTTCCGGCACGGGGACATTTACCATTACTTATGAAATCAGCAATGGTACTTGCTTTGACAGTGACGATATCAGCATCACCGTAACCGACGCAGCCGATGCTACGATTGATCCGGTAGCGGACCTTTGTGAAACCAGCGGCTCTGTGACGCTCACTGCTGCTACTTCAGGCGGCACGTGGAGTGGTAACGGTGTATCAGGCAATACGTTCAATCCTCAGGCTGCAGGTCCCGGAGATCATATGGTAACCTATGAAATCACTGGCTCATGTGGTGATACCGATCAGATAACAATTCATGTGGATGCCATGCCGGATGCTACTATTACTGATCCGGGCAGCTTCTGTCTTGGCGATGCTGCTGTGACATTGAACGCTGCAGAAACCGGCGGAACATGGTCAGGTAATGGCGTTAGCGGATCGGAATTTGATCCCAACACTGCCGGAATCGGTAACCACACCATCAGCTATGAAATCGTTAACGGCACATGTGCTGCCAGCGATGATGTAAGTATCGCCGTTGGTGATATACCTTCCGTTGATATCACTGTGTATAACGCGACAACAGCAACCTCCGAAGACGGATCAGCAAGTGCTGCGGTAAGCGGTGGTCTTGCACCCTATGATTACCTCTGGTCAAACGGTGATACCGACAATGTTATGGAAGATGTCAGCGCAGGCACCTACTCTCTGATGGTAACCGATGCTGCAGGCTGCATGTACACAACGCCCGTTGAAATTGATTTTGCCAACAGCATTGATGAAGAATCAGCAAGCCTGGCTGTTTATCCGAATCCGGCCGGTTCTGAAGTCTTTGTTGAAATGCACAACATGAGTGCTGAAAGCATCAGTATGGTTAATGTCATTGGACAAACGGTACACAATCTGACCGTACAGTCTGACATTGAACGGATAGATGTTTCGGATCTTAAATCCGGTGTGTATTTCATTAAAATCAAGACCGCTGATCAAGAGCATATTCAAAAACTGATTATTGAATAAGCTTCACATATTTTTTAAAGAAAAGGGTCTGTTTTTGGAAACAGGCCCTTTTTTTTGACTATCCATCATCTGACAGGTCGGCAATGGTTTGATTTATAAACAATTCATCAATGTTTACACATCAATTCTGGCAGACCTGTCAGGTGATTTAACCAATGCTGTAATTTTAAATATCGAGTGATGAATAAAGAATTATTTTCATCTCCCGTCAGGCGATGTGGATCCTTACTTGGCATTTTCCCGCAGCAGGCAGGAGATGAATAGCTGCCCGCAGTGGATGCCATGCATGGCCGGACGGGAAAGAGCGACCCTGAGAAGCTCCTTTGCCGGCCATTGGCCATGCAGGCATGCACAAGGGCACTAGAAAACGGATGCCGTAGCTGCCCTTATCAGGCAAAAAACGAAGGGAAACACACTGCATATCCAACAATTTTGTACCTTTACATGTAAGAATTTGCGATATGGATATTTTCAAAACCACCGATCCACTGGCCGATGTCATCAACAAAAATGTTGATCTGATACCGGTAATCAACCGCTTTGGCATTAAGCTGGGCTTTCAGAATAAAACCATTGAAGAAGTCTGTAAAGCCTATAGGGTGAACCCCGACTTTTTTCTTACCATCATCAACACCTATCACAACGAGGGCTTTTTCCCTGAATCTTCACTGAAATCGTTTTCGCCGCTGAGCATTGTGGAATACCTGAAGAAAACACACACGTACTACATCAATTACGTTCTGCCGAGAACCAAAGACCTTCTGGAAGACCTTCTGCAGGGGTGCTCAGGCGATTGTGAGGAGTTAAAACTCATCCGGGCATTTTACCGCAAATACGAAGAAGAACTGCTGCATCATCTGGATAATGAGGACAGAAATGTGTTTCCATATATTGAAACGCTCATTGATCATCCTGAGCAAGTCAATACAGATTATACAATCAGTGATTTTGAGAAAGAACACACCAATGTGGATGTCAAGATTAACGATTTAAAACAATTGATCATAAAATACATCCACCCTACGTATGATATCAACCAGTGCAATGAATTTCTCAACCTGCTTTTTCGCTTTGAGAAAGATCTGAAAGATCATGCCCGCATTGAGGACAATGTACTTGTTCCCATGGTTATGGAAATTGAAAAATCTACAGCCAATGGATAAGCGCATCATTATCATACACCCTTCTGCCATGATACGCATGGGGCTGGAAAGCATGATCCGGCAGGCGTTTGATTATCCGGTAAAGCAGGCTGCCACTCCGGCAGAAATTGCTGTAAACGATACGGAAGAAGAAGGTATCATCATCCTGACAAATCAGCCACAGGCAGACTTTTCCGCTTTACAAAACCGGAACAAAACTCTATGCATCATAGGCATCAAAGATCATCCGGGACAAAAAAAACAGGGATGGACAAGAAAAATCAGTACCAACACGAATTCTGCAGAATTAAAGGCTGTCATAAACACCTGTTTTGACAGGCAGGAAGAAGTGCAGGAAACGAACAACGAACTTAGTCAGCGGGAGACAGAAATTCTTGCCCTGGTAGCCCGCGGGTATGCCAACAAGGAAATTGCCGATCAACTGTTTATCAGCACACATACGGTTATTTCACACCGGAAGAACATCACCGAAAAACTCGGCATCAAAACCATATCGGGTCTGACAGTGTATGCCATGATCAACGGCATCATTGATCTGAGTCAGATCAGCCGTGAGGATTTGATCTAAGCCTGGTAGCAGCGAACATCATCTGACATTCGACATTCCCGCTGGTAAGCGGGCAGGCTGCGGTTCGAT
>CAYQMB010000147.1:0-6064 GCA_964418565.1 uncultured Bacteroidales bacterium
GTCTGCATGATTCGCAGGTAAAGCGTTAAGTCTAAATGTATTCCTTTGCTCCATGAGGACCGTCAGGTTTGTTTCCGGCGCGCTGACGCCCCTTCAGGGCTTAATTTGCCTCCTTCCCGGGAACAATGGGCTACGCCCATTGTTGCGGGCTTACGCCGCGTTGCGGCTTGCGGTACGACCTGCAGTGTCGTCCTCATCAGGTTGCTGTACAAATTTCTGTCAGCATGTGAATGTTATTAGAAACTGATCCTGCAGGTCAGGAGAATATTTACAGAAACCTGACAGGTCTGCATGATTCGCAGGTAAAGCGTTAAGTCTAAATGTATTCCTTTGCTCCATGAGGACCGTCAGGTTTGTTTCCGGCGCGCTGACGCCCCTTCAGGGCTTAATTTGCCTCCTTCCCGGGAACAATGGGCTACGCCCATTGTTGCGGGCTTACGCCGCGTTGCGGCTTGCGGTACGACCTGCAGTGTCGTCCTCATCAGGTTGCTGTACAAATTTCTGTCAGCATGTGAATGTTATTAGAAACTGATCCTGCAGGTCAGGAGAATAGCTAAGGACTTATATCATCCCTTAAAGATACGTTGAAACAAACCTTTCGGCATTTCTCCCGGGTCATCAAGAAAATCCAGAATGGCATTTTTCATTTCTGATGCTGACTCGTAACGTTGGGCTTTTCCGGATTCCAGTGTATGTTTTATTTCATCCACAGGCATTTTGGCGGGGGATGTGGTAAATTTCTCCTTGGCTGTAGCTTTGGTGAAAATATTATAAAACTTCGGATGCATGCCTGATGGTCTGCGCGGATGGCGGGAGAGTTGTCTGGCAATAATCTGTGGTGGTGTGTCCGCATACACAACCGGTTGCCCGGTAAACATTTCCATCATAACAAGTGCCAGGCTGTACAGGTCTGCCCGCTGGTCGGTTAGCCGCTCCATGCCCAATACCACTTCGGGTGCCGAATAAAGCAGAGAAAAGGGGGCGCGTTTTTTTGCTCCCGGAAATAAGGGAATCCCGTCGTTTGTCTTGGCCAGCCCAAAATCGATAAGCTTGATATCCGGAGTTTTCCAGTCAATGTTTTCACTGTCGGTTTTGTACCTGACAAGAATGTTGGATGGTTTGATGTCGCGGTGAATAAAACCCTGGCTGTGCACTGCGTCCATAGCATCAAGCAAGGGAATAATAAACCGGCAAATAAGCTCCTCATTTTTTTGGAATCCACCGCTGGCAATCAGTTTTTTCATGTCGGTGCCACGGATATATTCCTGTATGATGTAGTATGTGCTATTGGCCTTAACGAGATCAATGGACCGGATTACTGCGGAATGCCGGACTTGGACACTGGCTTCAACAAGAAAGCGTAACCTGGCTTTTTGATCATCCTTAAGGTGCGGATTTAGTTTTTTGATGATAACACGCCGGGCATTTGTGGCATCTGCACCAAGATAGACGATGGAGAATTTCCCTGCAGATAAGATGGTTTCTTCTTTCTGCGGAAAATAAATGTATTCCCCGTGGTTTCCTTTGAGTATATCCGGCTTCATAAAAATATCAGTGACTGTTCCAGTACTCTCTTGCGCGGCTGCCCCACTGATCATCACTTTGCATGACATCGTGGTCGTACAAATCGTTATTGCGTTTGCTCAGATAACGCTCCCAGTTGGGGGTTTGCAATTCTCCTCTGACATTGGAATGCAGCAACTCATAATTGTTTCCTGCCAGGTTGGGATTGTAAAAAATAAATTTTTTGTTTCGCTGGTCTCCGGCCTTATAGTACGACCATATCTCATAAGGATAAGCGCTTGGCTCATGTTCGCTTTTGTAGGAATCGTTTGGTGCCCCATATTGCAGATATACCCGTCCGCGGTCGGTTTCAAATCCATGCAGAATGCGTGTGCCAAATAAACGATCCACCATTTGAACCTGTTCTTTGTATACCCGCCATTCTTTGCCTGGTTCAACCGTATTCCTGTCATTCCAGAAGGTATAGAAAAAGCGCTTCATGAATTTCAAATCAGTGCCTCTCATATCCCGGTCAATAAAACCCTTTTCCTGCTCGTTGGCAATGGGGCGAAGGCTTTTAATGTATCGATTCAGGGAGTCTTTATTGTTGATTTCTCCCGCGAACATCTGGTCCAGTTCAAAATCTTCAATCTCCGCGAAATCAGCCACATCCAGTGGCTTGCTTCTTTGGATGAAATAGCGGGTTTCGTTCAGGCTTTCATTTTTCTTGTTTTTTACCTCAACAACGAGTTCATAATTGCCTGATGGCAAACCTTCAATGTTAAATTGTCCCAGGAGTGGTGTAACAGCAGCCGGATCTTTACGTTTTATGCGGGCGAGATTTTGTGCAACTTCTTTGCTTTCATATTCGCGTATAAAGTACCGTAGCACAAAGGGTTCTCCAATTACATTGTCTGTGTTGTAAAGCTCAATGTAAAAAGTTAATGTGTTGGTGTTCCCGGGATAAAAATTGGACACATAAGGAATCATCTTAATGCCGTTTTTTACCAGGATGCTGTTTTCATCATCACTTTCACTGAAGGATTCTACCGGCTGAAAACCAGAGAATGCGAGTTTGCTTTCAGGGAAGCTCATGTCTGCTTTGCCTTCAATGTTAAAAACGCCTGCAGGGTTATTGGCATCGCGAATACTGACTTCAAAGCTGTAATTCTTATTCTTGAGTGGGATTCGCTGCACATCCAAAAAGTTTGGCTTTTTGGCAGTTGAATCCTTAATTACCGGACTTTTCAGCAAATATTTTTTGTATTCTCTGATGCTGTCCTGCAATTTAAACAGCATGGTGATTTCTATTTCGGCCTGATATCCTTTGTCTGTTTTTACAAAGGATGCTGTGTTACCAATGATGCTGAGGTATGTTTCCAGGTACGGACCTTCGGGAGAATCGTATGCGGCATGGTGAAAATAACCTTCCATGTTTTGAGCCTGCATGCCAAGTGCAGTTAGGAGGGGCAGAAAAAATAAGAACAAGCGTTTCATAATATTACGTTTTAAGGTTATAACGAATTTACGGGTATTTTGGTTTACTTCATAAATGAATTAACCTTTTTGTAAAACTCATCAAAATACACCGTGTTTGCTGCCACAATCTCACTGCCAAAAATGTAATTCTCACCACCTGAGAAATCGCTCACCTTGCCTCCGGCTTTTTGTACAATGTACGCACCGGCTGCAACATCCCATGGCTTGAGGCTGTATTCATAAAAGGCTTCAAACCGTCCACAGGCAACGTACACCAAATCGGTGGCTGCACTCCCTAAACGCCTGAGCCCTTGTGAATGATGCATGAAAAAATTCAGGCTTTCCATGTATTTGTCGAGGCGGGAAAAATCGTTGTATGGAAAACCGGTGGCTATCAGGGCATTATCATGTCCGCCGATGGTTGATACGGTGATGGGCCTGTTGTTATAATATGCGCCATCGGCATCTTCATGTGCATAAAAAATCTCGTCAAGGCTTATTTCGTAAACAATGCCCATGATGGTTCTGCCTTTATGCTGCAGTGCGATGGATATGGCATAAGGTGACACGCCGTGAATGTAATTGGTGGTTCCGTCAATGGGGTCGATGATCCATTGGTATTCAGCACTGGACTCTTCCACCGATTTTTCCTCGGCAATGAAACCTGCATTTGGAATCAATGGCTTCAGAAAACTTATCAGGCGCTTTTCCGATTCTTTGTCAATGCTGGTAACAAAGTCATTTAAGCCTTTTTTTTCAATTTTATCCAGGGTGATTTTCTTTTGTTGTTGTTTCACAAACTTCCCGGTTTGTACAACAATCTGGGTGACCTGGGTGCATAAAAATCGTAGGTTCATGGTTTGTGTATTTTTCCGATAAAGATACCATTCTCATTTACGCTGTCCAAACGAACATCCCGGATTTGATTCACCGAAGCATAATCCCCGGGTACGGCAACCCGTAAGTAGTTGTCAGTAAATCCGTGTATCATGCCATTTTTCATTGATGCTTCAAAAAGAACTGGTCGAACCTGATTGATATGGCGCTGATAAAACGGTATGGATTTTTTTTCAGACAGTTCGTGAAAAAGTCTGCTTCTGTCTTTTCTGATGGAGTTTGGTACCACAGGCTTATGTTTCATTGCCAGTGTGTTTTCCCGTTCAGAGTATGTGAAGACGTGGATAAAGGACACATCCAGAGATGCAGCAAAGTCATATGATTCCCGGAATCGTTCTTCTGTCTCGCCGGGCACACCGACAATCAGGTCGATGCCAATAAAGGCAGAGGGGTCAGCCTTGCGTATGCGCTCAATCCTTCCGGCAAACAGGCTTGTATCGTATTTCCGGCGCATCATCCTGAGCATTTCATCTGAGCCGCTTTGTAAGGGGATGTGAAAATGGGGCATAAAACGCGGATCCTCCAGAACAAAATCTATGAGCTCGTTGTGCAGTAAGTCGGGTTCTGTGCTGGAAAGCCTGAACCTGTCAATGCCTTCAATCTGCGAGAGGCTCTTGAGTAATTCATGGAAGCTTTCGCCTGTGGTTTTGCCAAAATCGGCAATGTTAACGCCCGTTAAAATGATTTCTCTGAATCCGTTCTCAGCAATCTCCTTCGCCTGGCTGGTAAGTGTTTTTATGGGAAGGTTCCTGCTTTTCCCCCTGGCCAGTGGTATGGTACAGTAGGAGCAAAAGTTGTCGCAACCGTCCTGCACTTTTAAAAAGCTGCGGGTGCGTTCTCCGGCAGACCAGGCAGATAAAAATCCGGGCGATTTGCGTATGTCTGAATGCAAAATGCAGGTATGAGTCTGCTTTTCGAGTTTATCTGCCATTTCAGCCAATGCTGATTTTTCACCGGCACCAAAAATGTAATCTACCCCATCGATGGCTAAGATATCATCGGGTTTGAGCTGAGCATAACAGCCGGTAACTACTATCACAGCTTGTGGGCTTGTGCGTATGGCTTTCTGAATGGCTTTGCGGCTTTTTTTGTTGGCTGTTTCGGTTACCGAACAGGTGTTGATGATTACCAGGTCAGCGTTTTCTCCAAACCGGACAAGCTCATAGTCAAAGGGTTTAAAAGCTGCTGCCATAGCAGAAGCTTCTGCAAAGTTTAGTTTGCAGCCCAGTGCGAAATATGACAGGCGCTTTTTGCTCATGCTGATGAAAGTTCATCTTTAAGAAAGTCAGCTGTGTATGAATTGCCTTTTGCGACTATCTCCTCCGGAGTGCCTGTAGCGATAACATAACCACCATGTTTGCCACCTTCCGGACCCATGTCAATAATGTGATCCGCCAGTTTGATGACATCCGGATTGTGTTCAATAATTAGAATGGTATTGCCTTTGTCGGTAAGTTTGCCGAGAACATTCATCAATACTTTAACATCTTCAAAATGCAGGCCTGTTGTGGGTTCATCCAGAATGTACAGGGTTTTGCCTGTGTCCTTTTTCATCAGCTCAGAAGCCAGTTTTACGCGCTGTGATTCACCCCCGGAAAGCGTAGTGGACGATTGCCCAAGTGTGATGTACCCCAGCCCGACATCCTGCAATACCTTTAATTTTTTCTGTAATTTGGGGATGTTTTCAAAAAACTCTACGGCACGGTTTACAGTCAGGTCAAGCACATCATTAATGGATTTGCCTCTGTACCTTACCTGCAGTGTTTCTTTGTTATAGCGCTTACCGTGACAATCCGAGCACTGAACATACACATCAGGCAGAAAATTCATCTCAATGGGCACCACACCGGCGCCTTTGCAGGTTTCGCAGCGCCCGCCTTTGACATTAAACGAAAACCGGCTGAGTGCATACCCACGTATACTGCTTTCCGGAAGCTTTGCAAACAAGGTTCTTATTTCCGTAAAGATGCCCGTATAGGTGATGGGGTTGGAGCGGGGTGTTCTGCCCAGAGGGGCCTGGTTTACTTCAATAACTTTGTCAATCTTGTCAAGGCCTTTGATGCTGTCATATTCCAGCGGTTCCTGATGTGAGCGGTAAAAATGCTTGCTTAAGACAGGGTAGAGGGTGTCGTCAATCAGGCTGGATTTTCCGGAACCTGAAACACCCGTGATGCATAGCAGCTTG
>CAYQMB010000148.1:0-6007 GCA_964418565.1 uncultured Bacteroidales bacterium
ATTGTGGTCATTGAAAACAAACTGGATGACAGTGGGCGTGATGTTACCTGGCAGTTGTTAAAATATGCCTCTTACTGTGCAAGCCTGACAAAAAGCCAAATCAAAACTATTTTTCAGGCCTACCTTGACAAAGAAAAAGCAAACAAAAAAGCGGAACAGGAAATCATTGATTTTTATAATGCTGAGAGTTACGATGAATTGGAACTGAATATAAATCAACGGTTGATTATGGTCGCCGGTGGATTCAGAAAAGAAGTAACATCTACAGTGCTCTGGCTACTTGATAATTATAAACTCAAGATACAATGCTTTAAAGTTACGCCATACACCCTTGACAATGAGCTCATTTTAAGTGTGGATCAAATCATTCCTGTGAAAGAAACAGAAGAATATCAAATCCGTATGGCTAACAAAAATAAAGATGAGGCAGAAACCAAAGATGAAATTAAAACACGATTCAAAGTACGTCTCGAATTCTGGCAAGAATTGTTGGATCATTTTAATCAAACCCAATCCGACAGGTTTCAAAACATCAATCCTAAAAGGGATAACTGGCTGACAGGCGGCATAGGCATTAGTGGTTTCGGATTGAATTTTGTTGCATCCCAAAACTTTGCACGCACTGAGGTTATGTTTGCAAAACCTAAAAAAGAAACAAACGAACAATATTTTGATGTTCTTTTTCAAAATAAAGATGAAATTGAAAACGAGTTTGGGACTTCTTTAATTTGGGAACGGCGTGAAGATAAACTTTCATGCAGAATAAAGCATGAAAAACAAGGTTTGAATTATTACAACAAAGAAGATTGGCCTGCAATGATTGATTTTATGGTGGATTCTATGTTGAGGATGGAAAAGGTTTTTGTAAAACGATTGGAGAAAATCAATAAAAAGCTAAATATAAAATCGTAACATCACCCCAAAAACACCTCATCCATGTGATATTCCAAAAATCGCTTTTCAGGGGTAAAGCGATGGGGCAATTCAAGACTTTTACGTTTTAAAATGGCAAAATGCGTTTCAAAATAATCCGCATCGGCTTTGGCTTTCAATTTTTCGGATAAAACAAAGGTATAATCCGGCTTTATGCCTATTAGACCTTTGTCAAAGGCTGCATCATACAGTTTTGATAAACAAATGCCATTGGTTGGATTCAAACGCTCCATTTTATTAGCAGCCCAGGGTATAATGTGGCTCGCGTTAAGCAATTCCGGCAAGTCTATGCCGGTTACAGCACAACGATTTTGATAATTGGATAAAACAATCTCTCGGAAAACATGCTGATTGACTCGAGTTTTAACAACACGTTCTTTTTCGTCTCCTTTATTACCCTCACCTTGCGGTAAAATGGCTTCAAATTTGGTTTCAAGGCTTTTCTGTTCGAATTGTGCCAAAATCCGCTCACTTTCAAACAACAAGCTTTCTTTATCATCAATAAATTCATCCCAAATGGGCTGCACCTGATTAGCTCCCCCGGACAGACCGGAAACGCCTCGCGCTTGATGATATGGATCAACACTGGCAAAATTCACCAGCCTCATTGATACAGAGCTGGGTGTGCGCTCAATTAATTGCGCCAAACGAATAATATCCGGATTGCTTTTGTGCATTTTCCCAAATGGCAATTTCAAATACAAATTGAAAGCAAGTATTAACTCTTTTCGTGTCCAGCGTCGTCGTTTCATGATGATTATTTTTTTGAAAACAAAGTTCTAACTTAAATATCAATGATGAATCATCCATATTTAATACCCTTCAAAAATTAATACCCTTCAAAAAAATGAAGTAGTTAAAACCGTAAAATACTACAATTTTATTAACTTTATCAAAAATAAAAACAAACTAATATACATGAAACATCTCATTGCATTCTTAGTCTTTCTTATTTTGATTTTGTCTGTATCAGCAATTATGGCACAAACAGACACAACTATCAAGGACACTTCATTCTCAAAAAGTAATGATTTTAAAATTTATTCAGGTTCTGAATTGGCTGCTAAGCATCTTGAAAAGGCTGGTAGTTTACTAGCACTAGGCGTAGAAATTCCGTTAATATCTGGTGGTGTTAGCGCTGCAATCATTTATATAGGAGAAATGAGTCAAACATCCCTTTTAATTGGAGGTGGCATAGGCATAACCGGTGCAATTGTTGGAGTAATTTGCTTAATTAATGCAGGAGGCAATCTTAAAAAAGCAAGCAAATTCTTATCAAGTCCAAATGAACAATTCGAATGGATTCCCATGGGGATGAGTTCAACAGAAAACGGTCTTGGCCTGGTGTATCAATTTTAATTTTTAAGATAATACCTTAAATGCCCTCCATTTCATCCCACATCCTCTCCCTCAAACGGGGCCCCACAAAATACGGAGCGGCGCCGCACAAACCGGTGTTGCTGCTGGCGGTGATAAAAGGATTTGAAGATGGTTTGTATCATAGCCGGGAGGTGGAAATCTCAGACGAGCTGCTGCTGAATTTTCACGATCTGTGGAGCGCTCTGGTGAAAACGGGGCATGTTCCCAATTTTTCGCTGCCGTTTTTTCACCTGAAAAATGAAAAGGGCAATTTCTGGGAGCTCATTACCTATCCGGGGCGAGAGATTCCGACAACAAAAAGCAAGTCCATCAAAAGTTTTAAAGCACTCACGGAAACGGTTTTCTGTGCCCGCCTTTCCGATGAATTCTACCGCATATTGATGGATCCGGCACAGCGGGAGGAACTAAAACAAGCCATGCTGGAAACCTATTTTGGAATCAAATCTGCATACATACCGGCAACGGATTATACCCAACAAGTGGAATCCCAGATGCTGTACGACCCGGAAACGAATTACGCCCGGAAAGTAAAACGCCAGATTGAAGAACAGCACATTGATGCAAAAGAAGAATACGTGGTGCTACGCTCCTCCGTCTTCCGCAAAGCCATTGTTAAAATATACAATTACCAGTGTGCTGTCACCGGACTGAAAGTTATGGACAAACGCAACCGGCCTTTGCTTGAAGCAGCTCACATCAGTCCTTTTTCTGAAACATACAACGATTCGGTACGCAACGGCATTGCGCTTTCACCCACCTTTCACAAAGCTTTCGACAAAGGACTGCTTGGCATTTCGGATGATTACCGTGTGGTGCTGCATCCGGATTTGCGTGATGAAAGCCGGGATTTCTCTCTATCCCGCTATGTTGGAAAAAACATCATTTTGCCGGGCAGCACAGAATTCTACCCGTCACGTTCTCACCTCCGCTCCCACCGGCAACGGTTTGGGATGTGATTTTCAGGCAAGAGCTTCAATACGGAGTACCATTTTTGCGTGAGGGCGGCGCCGAAAAGCCTGCCGAAACAGCGGCTTATGGTGCATGAGCTGCGGCAGAGTGTAGCCTGGCGGAACTCCTGCAGCAGCACATCATGCACAAGCCGGTGTAATGCAGCTTGCAGGCAAAGACCGACCCGGTAGTCTTTCACACCGGTTTTTTAACAGAGCATCCGCGCTTTACACCTGATAAAAATTTTCAACGGCAGGCAGAAAACAGACTACCGGGACACGCCCAAATTTTAACTAAAAAACACAAAAACCAAAACCTTACCAATTCTCAGATTACAACTCCCGTCGCATTCCGTGCATTTTTTTTGTACCTTTACTGCCTGAATGCGAAACCATTAAAACCAAAATACCATGAGGACTTCTTCAAGGTTGTCCTGCTCAAAAATATTTTCCGGGATCAGCTTACGCACTTTCATAAACCAGATAAACATGATGCGGGTAATCATCCGTATAATGGCAATTTCGCGACCATTTTTTTCCTGCTCTGCATGCTCCGGGAATTGGGTGCTGTCAATAGCCCAGAAATACCAGTGCTGGAGCATTTGATAAAATTCTTTGGTGATAGGTTCAACACTGAATGCTTCCTGGATGCTGTCAGCAGACGTGAAATCGCATTTAGAGATGCGAGTTACAAAGGTTTTATTGGTTTGTTCCGGACTGACAAAATATGTGTAACGTTTGAAAGCAGTAAAATCCCGTTTACTGCCAATATAATTTGTACGGATAAAGCTGAAGCGGAAACTACCGGCATCATCATAAAAAATAAAAAAAGCGGTATCCTTATCTTCTTCTTTCAGGATTTTTTTTGCGATATCGTATTGCTTTTTCTTGCCGCTTTTGCCGGTAAGCTCATCCAGGCATCGAGCAGTAATAAGGATAAGGTCTTCATTATTTGTCAATTCGGCTTCACCGGCTTTTGCAATGTCGGTAAATTTTTGTTGAGCTTCCTCATCTTCATCAAAAAGTTAATCCAGATTATCATCTTCAGGTTTAAAAGATGTCATTTTTTTTCTGAAAAAAAGTTTTAAATCGCTGATACTAAAGTTATCGGCAATGCTTTGGATTTCCATGTTATAATGCTTTTAAAATACCGTTAAAGATAAAAAATAAGCATAGAAAACAAAAATCCCGGATGATTTAGCCACCAACCCTACAGATTACCCCCAAATTTTGATAAATCTTTACAATTGCGTAATTTGGATGGATTTTAATACAACAAATTGCAGTACGCGTTGTGAGACAGTTTGGCGAAGAAAGTACCTGTGTTTTGGATGTTAAAACTTAAAAATTGTTAAAAAACATGTTAATAATTTTGTTTTAATTAACCTATAGCTTAATTTTGTAATGCGAGAATACGTTAAAATATTAGAATCTGAAAAACGTAAAATATGTATTGACAAGGAAAATTATCCCATATTTATAAATGCTTTTGAGTCTGATGAGAAATTGAAAGATAAATTTCGCCAAAGGGCAGATGCAATTCTCAGGGGTTTTATTAAAAAAGACATTTATGAAAAAGTAAAGGGTTATAAAACTATCTGGGAGATAAAGTTGTTTAAACAAAGTAAAGGAAGGAATTATAGATTTTATTGCAAGCAAATCGAAACAAAAGAGAAAACAGTTTACATTATTGTAGTTGATCTTTTTAAAAAACAATCACAAGATATACCAAAACATATTAAGAAAAAACTTAAAAAAATAGATCAGTATGAGTACAAAACTCAATAACTCAGAAATCAAAAATTATTTCGATGATATTTTTACCTTTAAATCCCATGATGATAAGCTTGAGCATGAAGCAATCATGCTAAATGCTCGTATCATGCAGCTTACAGAAAAAGCCTTGGAAAGGAAAGGTTGGAATAAGAAAATTTTGGCAAAGAAAATTGGCACTTCTGCATCTTATCTCACTCAGCTTTTTATGGACAATAAGCTTGTAAATCTTAAAATGATGGCAAAAATACAAGATGCACTTGACATCAATTTCAAAATGGATTATGAAGCTGAAAATGAAACCTGCTTTACATTTAAACGATATAAAAATGCTGTTAGGGCTCCTTTAGAGAAAAAGGACATAAATGCTACTAATGAAACTCAAATGGCAGGATAATTATGAAAGCTAAACTATCCCCACTTCAATTAAGAGACTTTTCTGTCTTCGAAACAAAATTCGATGCCATTATCCCGGATGAACATTTGGATATTGATCTTAACACCCTGCCGGTTCACATTGATTTTGATATTCTTCAACCTGAAGATAAAGAAGATTACAGCAGGCTGTTGAACATTGAGGTGAAAATAAATGCAGCAAAAAAGCACCCGGGTTATTCAATTTATTTGCGAGCTGGTGCCATATTTGATATTATTAATCATAATAAGCTTGATGATAAAACAATCAAAAACTTATTGGGTATTTCTGCATTAAGCATCAGCATCAGTCAGGCCCGTGGATATTTGCAAAACATTACTTCATACGGCTTTTGCAGGTCCTATTTATTGCCGCCCATAGATATCAATGATCTGTTCGAAAAAAAGATCAAAGCTGAGCAGAAACAATAAATCAGTTGTAAATATTTAATAGGGCTTGACACATACCTTCTCCCACATCCTCTCCCTCAAACGAGGCGTTACCAAATACGGAGCGGCGCCGCACAAACCGGTGTTGCTGCTGGCGGTGATAAAAGGAT
>CAYQMB010000149.1:0-5954 GCA_964418565.1 uncultured Bacteroidales bacterium
GATGATGTGATTCTTTTTATAATGTCCGATTTCATGCGCCAGAACAGCCACAATCTCATCCGTTTCAAAGCCATTCACAAGGCTATCAAACAAGACAATGCGTTTTTTCTTTCCAAGTCCGGTAAAATAGGCATTGGCACGGGTGGATCGTTTTGAACTGTCCATAACGTATACATTATCAAGCTCAAATCCGGCCTTCTCTGCAAATGCAGAAATTTTATCGCGAAGCTCCCCTTCTTCCAGTGGCGTTTGCTTGTTAAAAATCGGCACAATGAGTGTGGAATAAAATTCTGCCATCACCACAGAAAACAGGGTAATTACACCCCAGGCCAGCAGCCAGAACCATGTTTGGGTAGCAAAATATATGCTAAGGATCAGGTACAATATTCCCCCACCGACAATCAGACCAAGCAAAAGGTTTTTCAGCATGTCCAGCAGAAAAGTTTTTGGCGTTGTGGTATTAAATCCATATTTTTCTTCGATGACAAAGGTATCGTAAATGGCAAATGGCAGGGAAATTATGCCGCTAACCACAGCCACTGAGCCGAAGAAAGCCATGCTAAGCCAGATTTGCGAATCAACATACTGGTTTAAAAAACCGTGGAGCCAGGCGAACCCATCAAGGAAAAACACCATGAGGGTGAGAATAAACATCAGGGATGATGACAGGCTGCTAAGGCGAAAATTTTCACGGCTGTAAGTCTGAAATTTCTTGTATTTCTCCTCACTATAGACATCGCTTAGATGTGATGGCAAGGTTTTTTTTCGCCATCGGTAATTCAGGAGGGATATCGCTTTTCCAAAACCAAAATCCAGCACCAGGAGGGCTATAATAATCCAGAAAATAAGTTGAGCTGTTTCCATACTTCAAAGATAGGGCAATGCGGTGAAAAATAAAATCAGCAAACAACCAAAAAGCCACCTGCTAAACAGCGGGCGGCTTTTTTGTGTATGCAGAAATAAGCGTTAATCTCTGTTTTTATTGTGTCGTGGGTTTCTGCGATCGCCTCCGCCCCTGCGATTGTCATTGCGGCGGTTGTTGTCACGTTTGGGTTCAACATAACCTTCCGGCTTTTCAATCAGCGCTTTGCGGCTGAGCTTGATTTTTCCGGAACGGGCATCGATACCGATCACTTTCACTTTCAATTCCTGTCCTTCTTTGAGGACATCTTCAACAGCGCCTACACGTTTCCAGTCGAGCTCAGAGATGTGAAGCAGACCGTCTTTTCCGGGCAGGATTTCCACAAATGCACCATAGGAGGCAATGGTTTTAACTTTTCCGTCGTATACTTTGCCTTCCTCAGGAACTTCAACGATGGCATTAATGCGCTTCATGGCTTCATCAATGTTTTCCTTGTTTTCTGCAAAGACTTCAACACGGCCTTCGTTGTTTTCTTCTTCAATGGTGATGATGGTATCGGTTTCAAGCTGCAGTTCCTGAATAATTTTTCCACCGGGGCCAATAACTGAACCAATCATATCCTTCGGAATGGTGATGGATTCAATGTGTGGAGCATGTGATTTGTATTCGCTTCTGGGTTCAGCGATGGTATCCTGCATTTTATCAAGAATATGCATTCTTCCATTTTTCGCCTGATCCAGGGCTTTAGCAAGCACATCATATGACAGTCCATCAACTTTAATATCCATTTGTGTAGCGGTAATACCGTCGCGGGTACCGGTTACTTTAAAGTCCATATCGCCCAGATGATCTTCATCACCCAGGATGTCACTAAGGATGGCAAATTTACCGGAATCTGCATCAGAAATCATACCCATCGCAATGCCGGAAACCGGCTTTTTGATTTTCACACCTGCATCCATAAGTGCGAGTGTTCCTGCACATACGGTAGCCATAGAAGATGATCCGTTGGATTCAAGGATATCAGACACAATACGCAGGGTATACGGAAAATCAACACCTTTTTCGGGAATCATAGGCAACAATGCTCTGTGAGCAAGGTTTCCGTGACCGACTTCACGGCGTGATGTGCCACGAGTTGGTCTGGCATCACCGGTAGAGAAAGGTGGGAAATTGTAATGCAGCAGGAATTCTTTGTATCCTTTAAACATCACATCATCAATGAGCTGTTCATCCAGTTTGGTACCCAGTGTAACGGTAGTCATTGACTGCGTTTCGCCACGGGTAAAGATGGAGGAACCATGTGCAGTTGGCAGAGCATCCACTTCGCACCAGATGGGGCGAATTTCGTCGGTTTTACGTCCGTCGAGGCGGGTGCCTTCGTTGAGAACTGCCTGTCGTATGGCTTCTTTTTGAATATCGTGGTAATAGGTTTTGATGAGATCGGTATTGACATTTTCGTCGTCTTCATCAAAGCGTTCCATATAATCGTCAAGAATGGCCTCGAAATTTTCTGCTCTTTTGTGTTTATCTGCCAATCCGGATTTTGCGATATCATAACATTTTTGATAAGCAAAATCGTTGAGTTCCTTAAAGAGCGCTTCATCGGAATCCGCTTCGGGCAATTCGCGTTTTTCTTCTTTACCGGCAAGTTTTGCCAGTTCTTTCTGGGCAGCGCACTGATCCTTTAGGGTTACATGAGCAGCTTTAATAAGCTCAAGCAGGTCGGCTTCCTGCACTTCATTCATTTCCCCCTCTACCATCATGATGTTGTCTTCAGTAGCAGCAACGATGATGTCAATGTCTGCGGCTTCATTTTCTTCAGTTGCGGGATTGATTACAATTTCACCATTAATGCGTGAAGCTCTGACCTCAGACATTGGGCCATTAAAGGGCAAGTCTGATACAGCAATTGCAGATGATGCTGCAAGGCCTGCAAGGGCATCGGGCTTATCATCTTTATCTACCGATATCAAAAATACATTGACAAACACTTCGTAATGGAAGTTATCGGGGAACAGTGGTCTGATGGCTCTGTCAATCAGACGTGAGACAAGGATTTCATGGTTAGACGGTCTGCCTTCACGTTTCAGGAACCCACCGGGGAATCTACCAACGGCAGAATAATTTTCACGGTAATCCACAGACAATGGGAGGAAATCAACATCTTCTTTGGGATTTTTAGATGCGGTTACGGTAGCAAGTAACATGGTTTTGCCCATGCGTACAACGGCTGAGCCCGTTGCCTGCTTGGCAAGTTTACCGGTTGAAATTTCAATTTCCCTGTTATCGGGCAACCGGGTAATGGTTTTTACTTCATTATACATTTTCATAATATCATCTTATACTAAAAAGAGGCATCGACTGCCTCTTTTAAATTTCAATTTATTTTCTCAGTCCGAGTTCTTTAATAATGGCACGGTACCTTTCAATATCATTGCGTTTCAGGTAGTCAAGGAGTCTTCGCCTTTTACCAACCAAACTAAGAAGTGCACGTTGTGTGCTAAAATCTTTTTTGTTTTTCTTCAAATGTTCTGTCAGGTGCTTGATACGGTAAGTAAACAATGCGATCTGGCTTTCAGCGGAGCCAGTATCTTCGTTAGACTTCCCGTACTTAGCAAAAATTTCGCTTTTGTTTTCTGAACTTAAATAATTTTCCATAATTGTTTTTGTGTAAATGTATTAATTAAAATCACTTAACCTACTAAGCCTGCAAAAATAAAGATTCTTTATTGAAAATCCAAACAATCCATCTTTAAATACATCAGGCAACTCCGACAGGTTCTGTAAGATCTTTAATGGTTTTGACAAAGGTAAGTAATAAGCCGGCAGAGAGCAATAAAATTCCGGGAATAATAAACCACATTCCCGCATCACAGGCATTTGACATGCTGGCAGAACTCAAGAAGGTGGTGGCTTTAATAAACAACCCTAAGGAATAGATAATTGTCCCGGCACCAATTATCCAGGATATAGCTATTCGAAGCTTGGTATTCCCGTTAAGCCGTATAAGCAAAAACAAGACAAGAATGGTCATCATGCCAAACAAAACAGGCTCAAAAGCAGCATGCAGCAACATTTCATGTGCAGTAACGGCTTTTGCTTCGAGAATTTCAATCTTGCTCATATCAGTCAGCTTGCCTGAAATAGCAACGCTTTCGCGGATTTTGGCACTAAATGTATCAGGAATTAAGCGATTCATGAACAACAACGCACTGCCCCATAAGATCGAGAGAAAGGCCATAATAAGCCCACCTCTGAGTGCGCGCAACCTATATATTGTTCTCATTTTATCCATTGTACTATTCCCCTATTTATTAACATTTCTGCATCTAAGGTAGTAATTTTTTATACAGAGAACCACCCCTCACAAAGAAAATCCATCAAGTTATTAACTACAAAACGAGGTTGCTTACACATTAAATACATTTAAGCCACAATTGCATCCAGGAAATTTTACTATATATCATCAAAATCAATATAAACACCATCCAACCTGATTTATATTATAAACGGCTCTTTGTTGGTCAAATTCCGATGCAAAACATTTTCCAGTCCCGGATTTGATTCAAAAATTGTTAATAAAATACGCATTGTTGAAGGATTTCATCGGCCACAAAAAGTCAACATATAGCATTTTCGTATGATCATTTGATCAATGCCTGTATAGCGAGGGAGTATGTTGACAGGCCAAAACCCATAATCATACCCTGACAAACACCACTGAGCATGGAGGTGTGCCTGAAAGCTTCTCTTGATGCGATATTGCTAATATGAACTTCAATTACAGGAGGCTTTATCGCTGCAATGGCATCACGGATGGCTACAGAAGTGTGAGTATAGCCGCCGGGGTTTAAAACAATACCATCCGCATTTTCTCCTGCCTTTTGTATTGCAGAAACCAGCACTCCTTCTTCATTTGACTGCAAGTAATCCAAATGCACACTGGGATTTGCCCGTCTCAAATCATCAAGGAATGCTTCAAACGAAGTTGTGCCATACACCTCCATCTCGCGCCTTCCGGTGAGATTAAGATTTGGTCCGTTTATAATTTGCAGCCTTTTCATGATTGCTAAAGATAATAATAATTGTACATTTACAACAATGAACTGGAAAGAAAGCAAAGAAGATTACGCCACCTATTTGCAACTTGAAAAGTCGCTGGCTGCATCAAGTCTTACGGCTTATCTTTCTGATATAGAAAAGCTGGAGCAACACCTCCGCAATGTCCGCAATATGGATACAGAACCTGACAAGATTCAAATGAAGGATATTCAGCTTTTTCTTGAATGGCTAAATGAAGTCGGTATGAGCGCCCGCTCCCAGGCAAGAATTGTCAGTGGAATAAAATCATTTTTCAGGTTTCTGCTTTTGGATGATCAGATTGAAGTCAATCCTGCATCGCTGATTGAAGCTCCCAGACAAGCCCAAAAGCTACCTTCAGTGCTTTCTGTTGATGAAATTGACCAGATGGTTGCCAGCATAGACTTATCGTCAAGACTGGGACATCGCAACAAAGCAATCATTGAAACAATGTATGGCTGTGGACTGAGGGTTTCGGAACTATGCAACATAAAGTTATCAAATGTGTTTTTTGATGAGGGATTTGTCCGTATTATCGGCAAGGGTAATAAAGAACGCTTAATTCCGGTAAACCCATCCGCTCTTAAATCCATAAAATATTACCGGGAAAGCTTGCGGAATCAGCTTGCCTTAGGTAATAAAATAAAAAATGAAGCTGAAGATCATGTCTTTGTCACTGGAAACGGCAGCATCATTAGCCGCATCATGGTTTTCAACATCATAAAGAAAGCAGGGAAAGATGCAGGGATTCAAAAAAAAATCAGTCCGCACAGTCTCCGGCATTCCTTTGCCACGCATTTAATTGAAGGTGGTGCTGACCTGAGAGCCGTACAGGAAATGCTCGGACATGCATCCATCACCACTACTGAGATATATACACATCTGGACAAGCATTACCTTAAAGAAAACATCATCAGTTTTCACCCAAGAAATCAGAAACGATGACACAACTTGTTTTACTGATACTGACAGGCGTTATTGCACTGTTTTTTCTGTTTGGCGCAATCGT